>CAMLKN010000097.1 GCA_946480655.1 uncultured Devosia sp.
GCGGCGGCGCCACGCGCCGCAAAATCAGTCCGGTGGACTGATTTTAGCAAGTCACGCCCGGAGAGCTATGCTCGCAGGCCCGGGTTCCCCACCAGCACGATATCGGCTCGCCATGGCGAGCCGGTTTGCATTCCTGGGGACGCATGATAATGCTCCCGCTCAACTTCTTTCGACCCTAGGCCGGCCATGTCCAACGAGAACATCTTCAACGAAATCGACGAGGAACTGCGCTCCGATCGCATGCGCGCGCTCTGGCGCCGGTTTGCCCCCTTCGTCATCGGCGGCGCTGTGGCTGTCGTGGCCCTGGTCGCGATCAACGAGGGCTGGTCCTGGTATACCAACAGCCAATCCGCGGCCGCCTCCGAACAGCTCTA
Source organism: uncultured Devosia sp. (assembly GCA_946480655.1). The sequence continues at coordinate 375 of CAMLKN010000097.1, forward strand.
TACGGCGCTGGATGCCGCCGAAGCCGGCGACCTCGCTGCTGCCCAGGCCGAGCTCGACGCCGTTGCCGCCAATGGGTCGGGCGGCTATCCGGTACTCGCCGAATTCCGCAAGGCGGCACTCCTGGCCGAACAGGGTGACGCCGCTGCCGCCGTCGCCGCCTATGACGCGCTGGCCAACAGCCAGTCCAATCAGCGCCTGCGCGAACTCGCCCTGCTGCTGGCAGCCAATATCCTGGTCGATAGCGGCACGGTCGCCGATGTGGAAGCCCGCATCGCGACGCTCGCCACCGACGACGCGCAGATGCGCCGCGTCGCCCGCGAGCTTCTGGGTCTGGCCCAGTATAAGGCCGGCGACTTTGCCGCTGCCGAGGCCAATTTCGAGGCCGTCATCAACGATCCCCTGGCTCAATCGCCCATTCGCAATCGCATGGCCTACTATCTGGCGCAGATGCTGTCGCAGGGCGTCGTTGCTGCCGAGGAACCGGCCGAGGCCGCTGCTGAGGCCATCGACGCCATCGTCGAGGGCGACGCCGCTGCCGAACCGGCCGCCGAGCCTGCAGCAGAACCCGCCGCCGAATAATCGGCCGCGAGAAAAGGAATACGGCCATGACGGTCACACTGGCCATTGTTGGCCGTCCCAATGTCGGCAAGTCGACCCTGTTCAATCGCCTCGTCGGTCGCAAGATCGCGCTGGTCGACGACACGCCCGGCGTCACGCGCGACCGCCGCGAGGCCGAGGGCCGCATTGCCGATCTCACCTTCAAGGTGCTCGACACGGCCGGCTATGAGGACGTCAAGGACGGCTCGCTCGAAGACCGCATGCGCCAGCAGACCGAACTGGCCATCCGCGAAGCCGACATCATCCTCTTCATGATCGACGCCAGGGCCGGCGTCGTCCCGCTCGACCAGCGCTTTGCCCAGGTGCTGCGCAAGGCCGGCAAGCAGGTCCACCTCGTCGGCAACAAGGCCGAAAGCAAGTCGGCCGAGGCCGGGCTGGTCGAGGCGTTCAAGCTCGGCTTTGGCGAACCGATCCCGCTCTCGGCCGAGCATGGCCTGGGTCTCTCCGAACTCTATTCCATCGTCTCCGCCGCCATCGACAAGGCCGAGGAGAAGAAAGCCGCACAGGCGGCCGAGGAAGCCACTGCGTCCGACCTCGACATGCTGCCCGAGGTGGATGTCGACATCACCCCCGACATGCTCGAAGGGGAGGGCGATGACGCGACCCTGCGCTGGAACCCGCGCCGCCATCTCAACGTCGCCATTGTCGGCCGTCCCAATGCCGGCAAATCGACGCTGGTCAATCGCATGGTTGGCGAGGACAGGGTCCTTGTCGGCCCGGAAGCCGGCATTACCCGCGACAGCATCCTTGTGCCCTGGGAATGGGAAGGCCGCACCATCAACCTCGTGGATACTGCCGGTATCCGCCGCCGCTCGCGCGTCACCGAGAAGCTTGAGAAGCTGGCCGTGGGCGACAGCCTGCGCTCCATCCAGTATGCCGAAGTCGTCGTTCTGCTGCTCGACGCCACGATCCCTTTCGAAAAGCAGGATCTGGCCCTTGCGGACCTCGTCGAGCGCGAAGGCCGCGCCATGGTCATCGCGCTCAACAAGTGGGATCTGATCGAGGACAAGAACAAGGCTTTGGCCGAGCTGCGCGAAGCCTGCGAGCGCCTGCTGCCGCAGTTGCGCGGCATCCCGCTGGTGACGCTGTCGGGCCTCACCGGCAAGAATATCGACCGGCTGATGGACGCCATCTTCGAGATCGAGCGGAGCTGGAATGCTCACGTCTCCACGTCGCGGCTCAATCGCTGGCTGGCGGGCATGCTGGAAGGCCATCCCCCGCCGGCTGTTTCTGGCCGGCGCCTCAAGATGCGCTACATGACCCAGGCCAAGACGCGGCCGCCCAGCTTCATCGTCTTCGCCTCGCGCCCCGATGCCGTGCCGGCCTCCTACCAGCGCTATCTCATCAATGGCCTGCGGGAGACCTTCGACATCAAGGGCACGCCGATCCGCCTCTGGCTCCGGGGTGGCAACAATCCCTATGCGGACAAGAAGTGAGCCTGGGCTGGGAACAACCCCAATCTCCGCCCATCGGCCTATTCACTTGTCGCCCCCTTGCCCTATAGTGCGCGCGTCGTAACACCCCGCCATTGGTCGCGGCGTGCCAACATTGCACTTTGTTGCTTACAGAAATCATCATCGTCGTCGTTCTGATCCTGGTGAACGGCGCCCTGGCCATGTCTGAACTGGCCGTCGTCTCTTCCCGCACAGCGCGCCTCAAGGTGCTAGCCGATCAAGGCAACAAGGGTGCCGCAACGGCGATGCGCCTGGCCGAAGATCCCGGCAAGTTCCTGTCCTCCGTGCAGATCGGCATCACCCTCGTGGGCATCCTGTCCGGCGCCTTCTCCGGCGCCACGCTGGGTCTGCGCGTGACGGCCTGGCTCGAATCCATCGGTGCCCCGAACAACATTGCCGACGTCGTCGGTGTCGGCGCCGTCGTGGTCCTGATCACCTATGGCTCTTTGATCCTGGGCGAACTCGTCCCCAAGCAGATCGCCCTGCGCAACCCCGAGGCCGTTGCTGCGCGCGTGGCCCAGCCCATGGCCATCCTCGCCTTGGTGGGTACGCCCATCGTCTGGGTGCTCGACATTTCCGGCAAGCTGGTGCTGCGCCTCCTGGGGCAGTCCGGCCAATCCGAGGATTCAGTCACCGAGGAAGAAGTGCGGACGATCATTGCGGAGGCGACCACGGCCGGCATCCTCGAAACCGAGGAACACTCGATGATCTCGGGCGTCATGCGCCTCGCCGATCGCTCGGCGCGCGGCCTGATGACGCCGCGCCTCGATGTCGTCTCGATCGACGTAGAGGACAGCTACGAAGAGAACCTGGCCACGATCCTGTCCGCGAACCACACCAAGGTGCTGGTTCAGGAGGGGGATGCGGATTCCATCCTCGGCGTCCTGGCCCTGTCGGACCTGCTGCCGGCACTTGCCGCCGGCCAGCAGCCCAACCTGCGCAGCCTCGTCAGGCCCGTTCCGGTGGTCATGGAACATGCCGATGCGCTGGACGTGGTCGAAGCCATCCGCAAGTCCAAGGCGCAGATGGCACTGGTGGTCGACGAGTACGGGCATTTCGAGGGTATCGTCACTTTCGGCGACGTGCTCGAAGTCATTACCGGCGCCTATGGTGACGACTCCGGCGATGAGCCAGCCCTCACCGAGCGCCAGGATGGTTCCTGGCTGGTCGCAGGCTGGATGCCCGTCGACGACTTCCGTGAGCGATTCAGGGTCACCGTGCCCAAGGATGCGCGTTACGAGACGGTCGCGGGCTACATCCTCTCCGAACTCAACCACCTGCCTGCGGTCGGGGAGAGCTTCGAGCGGGATGGCTGGCGTTTCGAAGTTGTCGACCTCGACGGGCACCGGATCGACAAGGTGCTGGTCTCCCCCACTGTCATCCCGAGCTGACGGAGCGGTCGGGCGTCAGAGGTTCATCCCGAACCACACCACGCCCGGCTCTTCGCGCTGCGGGATAAACCCGCTGCGCGTCCAGAAGGCGATGCCGCCGGTATTGGTCGCGCTGGCGCCGAGGTGGATCCCTTTGACGCCTGCAGCGCGGGCCTGGTCGCTCCAGAGGTCGAGAAGTCGCGTGCCAACCCTCTGGCCGCGCAGGCGCGGCAGGAGGTTCATGTGGATGTGGGCCGGATAGGCCGCGACGAGCTCAGCGGGCGAATGGCTGGGCGACATGATCGAGCTTATGCGGCTCCGGTCGGCCGCGGTCATGCCTTCCGCATTTGCGTAGCGGGCGCGCAGCGCCGGCCACCACTCGCTCTCGAGGCGCGCCGTGAACCGATCCGTGTCATGCGTGCCCACCACATAGCCCGCGACCCCGTCGTCATCCTCGGCCACGAAGACATTGGCTGGCTCCAGCACCCCATAGGGGGCGGCATAGATGTGGCCGACCAGTTGCAGATCACTGTGCAGCGGGGATGCGTCCTGGCCCGCATTGCCGGTTTCGACGCAGATGCGATAGAGCGCGTCGAGATCGGCGGGCTGGTAGGGGCGAAGCGTCAGCATGGGTCAGATGTCTTCGAATGCACCCGTGCCGACGTCGAACAGGCGGCCGTTCTCGGTGAGCGACGGGCTCAGCATGTCGATGAGCCTGGGTGCCACTTCGGCGGGCGTCGGCAGCGTATTGGGATCTTCGCCCGGCATGGCCTTGGCCCGCATGGCGGTGCGCACGATGCCCGGATAGAAGACATTGGCCCGTGCCGTGGTCGTGGCGATTTCCCCGGCATAGGATTTGACCAGCGCGTCGAGCGCCGCCTTGCTGGCCGCATAGAGGCCCCAGAAGGGCCGGGCCGAGCGCGCAGCCCCAGAGGATACGAATACCGCACGCCCCGCTTCCGACTGGCGCAGCAGCACGTCGAGCGAGCGGATCAGTCGATAGTTGGCCGTGACGTTGACCGCCAGAACCTTGTCGAAGTCATCGGGCTTGATATGGGCCACCGGGCTCAGCACACCCAGTTGGCCGGCATTGGCCACGAGGCCGTCCAGATGCCCCCAGCGCTCGAAAATGGCGGCGCCGAGCCGGTCGACGGCCTCGCCGTCGCGCAGGTCGAGCGGCACCAGCGTCGTCGAGCCGCCGATGGCCTGGATGGCATCATCGAGTTCTTCGAGCCCCCCCACCGTACGGGCCACGGCGATCACATGTGCGCCGCGGTTCGCCGCCTCGATGCCAGCGGCATAGCCGATGCCGCGCGACGCGCCGGTAATGAGGACGACCTTGCCGGCCAGTTCTTTGTTGTCAGTCATTAACCCGCTTCCTTGAGCAGCGAAATCTGCTTGGGATCGCTCATGGTGCGGCCATGCAGATCGGTCAACTGCGTCGGATAGTCGCCCGTGAAATAGTGGTCGGTGAATTGCGGCGCCTGCGGGTCGCGCTTCTGGCCGCCCACGGCCTGGTAGAGCCCGTCGATGGACAGGAAAGCCAGGGAATCGGCGCCGATGAACCGGCACATGGCATCGAGGTCGCCATACTGGTTCGCCAGCAGCTTGTCCGGATCGGGCGTATCGATGCCGTAGTAGTCCGAATGGAAAATCATCGGGCTGGCGACGCGGATATGCACTTCCGTAGCGCCCGCGTCGCGGATCATCTGCACGATCTTGACCGAGGTCGTGCCGCGCACGATCGAGTCATCGATCAGTACCACCCGCTTGCCGGCGATTTCGGCTCGGTTGGCGGAATGCTTCAAACGCACGCCGAAGGCCCGGATCTGCTGCGTCGGTTCGATGAAGGTCCGGCCCACATAGTGGTTGCGGATGATCCCCAGCTCGAACGGAATGCCGCTCTGCTGCGCATAGCCGATGGCCGCCGGCGTGCCCCCATCGGGCACCGGCACGACCACGTCGGCCTCGACCGGTGCTTCCTTGGCGAGGTTGATCCCCATGTTCTTCCGGGCGGTATAGACGCTGCGGCCCGAGACCACGCTGTCAGGGCGGGCGAAGTAGACATATTCGAACAGGCACGGCCGCTCGGGCACCGGGCGCGCCGGTTTGCGCGCATCCACCGTGATCGAGCCGTCCGGCTGGATTTCGCAGATGATGACTTCGCCATTCTCGACGTCGCGCACATACTTGGCGCCCACGATGTCGAGCGCGCAGGTTTCCGAACAGAAGATCGGCTTGCCGTCGAGTTCGCCCATCACCAGCGGTCGAATGCCGACCGGATCGCGCGCCGCGATCAGCTTGGTGCGGGTCATGGCCAGCATGGCATAGCCGCCTTCCATCTGGCGGATGGCGTCGATGAAGCGGTCCGTGCTGGAAGAATGGCGCGAGCGGGCGATCAGGTGCAGCACCACTTCGCTGTCCGAGGTCGACTGGCAGATGGCACCGGTGGCGATGATCTGGCGCCGCAGGGTCAGGCCATTGGTGAAATTGCCATTGTGGGCGATGGCGATGCCGCCCACTTCCAGTTCGGCGAAGAGCGGCTGCACATTGCGCAGGGCCACCTCGCCGGTGGTGGAATAGCGCGTATGGCCGATGGCGATACTGCCGGGCAGTTTGGCGAGGACGGCAGGGTCCGTGTAGTGGTCACCCACCAGCCCCATGCGCTTTTCCTGGTAGAACTGGCGCCCGTCGAAGCTCACGATGCCCGCCGCCTCCTGGCCGCGATGCTGCAGGGCATGCAGCCCCAGCGCGGTAAGCGTCGAGGCATCGTCATGCCCCAAAATGCCAAACACGCCGCACTCTTCGTGCAGCGTGTCGCCATTGAGATCGAAATCGTCATCGCTGGGATGGGTCACCGGGGGCTCCGTGTGCTGCCAGGGCGTCTCGGGAAAAGTGGCTTGCACTTGTCCGGTTCGGAAACGCTAAAATCCAACCTACCTGATCGGCCATGGGGCCGGTCAGGCTCGCCTGATAGCGCTTTTTTGTGCTGCCCACCAATGACAAGTGCGACAGGCTGATCTGCGGCGGTTGCGCTGTCCCGCCACAGCTTGAAAGATCAGGCCTCCGGAGCGGCCTCGGCGTCAGGCGCGGGATCGACCACCGGATCGGTGGGGTCGACCGTGCCGTCATTGGGATCCGCGGCACCATCGTCGAGCGGCGTGGCCGGGGCCGGCTGGTCCTCGGTCAGGTTGGCACCACCACCCTGTAGGATGTCCGTCACCTGCTGCTCCAGCCCTTCGGGCAGCATGGAAATGAGCGTATTGCCCATGTCCCGCAGATAGGGCAGGGACTGTGCGTTCGCGGCCCAGTCGGGCAGGTTGTTGGGCAGCAGCCACAGGCCGAAGATCGTCACGACGATGGCGATCAGCACGCCGCGCAGCACGCCGAAGACAAAGCCCAGCGTCCGGTCGATCGGCCCGACGCGGCTGTCGACCACGAAGTCGGCAATGCGCATGGTCAAGAGGTGCAGCACGATCAGTGCCACGATGAAGGTCACCACGACCGTCGCGATATCGGCGATGACCGGCTCGGCCACATACTGGCGGGCGATTTCGGGGTGATATTGCCACATATAGACGGCGATGGCGGCCGAGCCTGCCCAGGTCGCCAGCGACAGCACTTCGCGGGTCAGGCCCCGCGCGGTGGCCAGAATCGCTGAAATCAGCACCAGCACACCCACAGCAACGTCGAACGCAGTCAGCATATGTCTTGCCCTGTTTGTCTTGCCGCCCCGGCTTTTGCTGGACCTTTAGCGGCTTTGCGTTGCAATGCCAAGGGCGCCCGATCACCTGACAAGCAATGTCCCCGGAAACACCTTGTTCACCACGCCTCGGGCTCCGGTTCGGGCATCGGGCGTTTGCCCTGTGCCGCGATCCGGCTGACCATGTCGCTCAATTGCGCATATTCGGTGACGTCCAGCCCGCTACTGCGGTCGGCACTGCCCAGCTTGCCTGTGACCACCGAGCCGAAACCCAGCTTTTCCGCCTCCCGCAGCCGCAGCGCGCCATGCACGACCGGCCGGACGCCGCCGGCCAGCGAAATCTCGCCGAAATAGACGGCATCGGCCGGCAGGGGGGCGCCGGTCAGCGACGAAATCAGCGCCGCGGCCACCGCCAGGTCAGCCGCCGGCTCGTTGATCTTCAGCCCGCCCGCCACGTTGAGATAGATGTCATTGGCCCCGATCCGCACGCCACAGCGCGTTTCGAGCACGGCCAGCACCATGGAAAGGCGTTGGGAATCCCAGCCCACCACGGCCCGGCGCGGTGTGCCCAGCGGGGAGGGGGCCACCAGCGCCTGGATTTCAATGAGCAGCGGCCGCGTCCCCTCCATGCCGGCAAACACCGCCG
>CAMLKN010000098.1 GCA_946480655.1 uncultured Devosia sp.
AGCCGGTCCTCGCCGATCCGGCTCGCGCCAAGGCGCGGCTGCGCGCGCTGGTCGGTGCCACTGGCAGCGCCAGCGACATTGCCGCAGCCATCGTCAATGAGACCGCTCTGACAGCTCCTGTCTGGCGCGAAGTCGTCGAGAGCTTCGATGCGGACCCGAGCAAGACCAAAGGCGCGCGCTTCATCGATCTTGTCGCTCGTCTTGATCCGGACCGGATCAGTGCCGAACAATTGTGCGGCCTCTTTGTCACCGAGGACAAGGAGAGGAACAAGCAGCCCAGGGCCAACCTGCTCAATGCCGATCAGCGCAAGCAGAAGCCGCTTCTGCAACCCTTGCTCGAAGCAGAGCGGGAACGTGTCTTCGGGCTCGAGGCGCAACTGACCGGCGCACTACTGGTGGAGCGCAGCGAGGCCGTGCTCGACGTCGTATCGGCCATCGTCGCCCGCTACGAGGCGGAAAAGCGCCGCCATGGGTTGCTCGATTTCGACGATCTGGTGGAGAAGCTGGGGGATCTGTTCGACAATCGCGCGCTCGGGCCCTGGGTGCAGTACAAGCTCGATGCCGGCATCGACCATATCCTGGTCGACGAGAGCCAGGACACCAACGAGCAGCAATGGCGGGTCGTCACTGCGCTGGAGCGGGAATTCTTTACTGGCGACGGGGCCGTCACGCGGCCGCGCTCGATCTTTGCGGTGGGCGACCAGAAGCAGTCGATCTATTCCTTCCAGGGCGCGCAGCCGGCCCTGTTCGGCCTGACGGGCAGGGACGTGGCCCGGCGGGCCGGCGCAGCCGGCAAGCCGTTCGAAAAGGTGGCGCTCCACACCAGTTTCCGGACGCTCAAGGGCATTCTCGACGCGGTAGATCTGGTCTGCGACCGGGCCGATATCCAGAAGGCGCTGCTGGCCGAGGACAAGGTCATCCACGAACCGGCACGTCTGCATGACGGCGGCACCGTGACGTTGTGGCCGCCCGTGCAGGACGAAAAGACCGAGCGCGACGGCAGTGGGTGGCCAACCCGCCCGGTGGAGGCCGAGCAGAGCGCCAATCGACGAACTGCGCTGCGCATTGCCCGCGAGATTCGCAATTGGGTCGAGCAGGGGCGCCTGCTGGGTCAGCGGAACCGGCCGGTCGGTGCTGACGATGTCCTGATTCTGGTGCAGAAGCGCGGCGCGCTGTTCCAGGAAATCATCCGGGCCCTGCGCAGCGAGAGCCTGCCGACACCCGGCGCCGACCGGCTGGCGGTGACCGGTCACCTCGCCGTGCTCGACCTTCTGGCCCTGATCGACGTGCTGCTCAATCCCGCGGACGACCTGCAACTGGCAGCGCTGCTGCGATCGCCCCTCTTCGATGTCGGCGAGGACGATCTCTTTGCCATCGCGCAGCCCCGGGAAGAGCGGCAGACGCTGTGGTCGGCCCTTTATGCCTGCGACCGGCCAGCGGCACGGGCGGCGGCGGAACGCCTCGGCCAATGGCGCGCCGCGCTGGACATGGAGCGGCCGTTCGAATTTCTGGCCGGCGTGCTCTATGCCCAGGGAGGGCTGAAGCGCTTCCATGCCAGGCTCGGTCCGGAAGTGGATGACGTGCTCTCCGAACTGCTGGAGCTGGCGCTCAACCACGAGCAGGGCGAGCAACCCTCGCTGCAGGGTTTTGCCGCCGAGATGCGCCGGCGGGCCGTGACCATCAAGCGCGAACTGGCCGAAAGCGGCGGCGGCGTGCGGGTGATGACCGTGCACGGCGCCAAGGGGCTGGAGGCCCCGATCGTCATCCTGGCCGATGCCACGGGCAAGCCGAGCGGACGGCAGACCGGCAAGCCGGTCTATGTGCTGGACAAGGCACCGGGGCCGCTGCTCATCCATGCCGCATCCAGGGGCCAGCACGTCCCCGCCACGGCGGAGTTGCGCGAGCGGATCGACGGAGGCCTGGCAGAGGAATACTGGCGGCGCCTCTATGTGGCCATGACAAGGGCGGAGGACGAGCTCTATGTGACGGGCCCGCTGGGCAGCGGCAATGCGCAAACCCTGCTGTCGGGCACATGGTATGAGGCCATAGAAATGGGGCTCGGTGCAGCAGCCCAGCCTGTGACCGACCCGGATGGCACGGAACTGGCGCGGGTCTATCCAGCGCCGATGCCGGTCGAATTCAGGCCGCTCGGTGCCCCTCAAGCCACGCTCCATGAGGGGCTTTCACCCCGACCCGTGGCGGCACCTCATCGCATGGATGTGGTCCGCCCCTCCTATGCCGGAATCGTGGCGGCACCGGCTGTGGTTCTCGAAACCAGCGCCGAGGCCCTGCGCGATGCCGAGGCGGCCCGGCGCGAGGGTCTTGCCATTCATGCGCTGCTGCAGCACCTCGTGCGGGTCGATCGGGACGCTTGGGCGCAGGTGGCGCCGCGGGCGCTCGAGGCTCTGTTGCCCGGGGCGGACCTCGACCACGAACGGATTGCCAGCAAGGCCATCGCCATTCTTTCCCGGCCCGAGCTGGCCGCCCTCTTCGGACCCGGCAGCCGAGCCGAGGTGCCGTTCCGCGTCGCCGCAAAACAGCGGGGGAAAGCCATATGGTTGAGCGGGCGGATGGACAGGGTGGTGGTTGACGACTCGGGCGTGCTGGTGGTGGACTACAAATCCGACGCGGCGGTGCCTGAGGAGGCGGCCAATGTGCCGGGGAACTATCTCACCCAGCTAGGATTGTATGCGTTGGTTGCAGGTCAGCTTTTCCCGGGACAGACCGTGCGTGCCGCGATCCTGTGGACAGAATTGGAATCGTTGATGAATTTGCCGGATGGGCTGCTGGAGGCCGCCCGCTCGGACTTCACCCTGCGGTGATCACCCTTGCTCAGAGGCTGGACTCTTACCAGCTTTGGGAGCAAAGAGACCGCCGCTTCCGGGCCGGGGCAAGCCCGCACCGGTTCGGATATCTGAATAATCCGTCGCGCCAGGTGCATGAGGCCAGGGGTCTCACACGGGGGCGCAACAGACAAAAGGCATGAAAACCATGACCAAAGCCGTTTCCGAAGCCACGTTTGGCCAGGAAGTCCTGAGCTCCAACGAACCCGTCCTGGTGGATTTCTGGGCCGAATGGTGCGGCCCGTGCCGGGCGATCGCCCCCGTGCTGGACGAATTGTCCAGCGAGCTCGAGGGCAAGGTGAAGATCGTCAAGCTCAATGTCGACGAGAATCCCGGCATTGCCGCCCAGTATGGCGTGCGCTCGATCCCCACGATGATCCTGTTCAAGGGTGGCGAAGCGGCCGACATGAAGATTGGCGCCGGCACCCCCAAGGCGGGTCTCACCAAGTGGCTCGAAGGCCACGCCGCCTGAGCGCCAAGCCTCACAACAGGTTTGAAGACACCGCTGGAGCGATCCGGCGGTGTTTTTGTTTTGGGGCGTCGGCGCAGCAAAGCGAACTTCCCTGCTGTCCTCGTGGGCAAATCCATCCCTTCCGCCGCCCGGCGACTCGGGCTAACTTCATCGCCAGATGCCGATGGAGGATCACATGGCGCTCAACGTGACGGACGCGAACTTTGCCCAGGAAGTCCTGGGATCGGACCGGCCGGTGCTGGTGGACTTCTGGGCCGAGTGGTGCCCGCCCTGCAAGGCGATGGAGCCCACCATTGAGGCCCTGTCCGAGGAACTCGCGGCCAGCGTCAAGATCGTCAAGCTCGACGTGGACAGCAATCCCGGCATTACCGTGCAATACAATGTGCGCGCCATGCCCACCCTGATCATCTTCAAGAATGGACAGCCGGTGGACCTCAAGGTCGGCGCCGGGCAGAGCCGCGTGCAGCTGATCAAGTGGCTGGAACAGCACGCGGCCTGATCTGCCGCCCCAGAAACTCGACGATGACCGGCGCCATGACCGCGGGGTCATACCCGTGAGCCTGGCCGGGCAGGGTGCGCCGTTGCGCGCCCGGCAGGCCGCTGGCCACCCACTCGGCCCCGGCTTTCATGAAGGGAAAGCTCTGGTCACCATCCAGCACCAACGTGGGCGCCGTAATCCGGGACCAGCGCTCCGGAGGACTGTTGCCCTGCCGCGCCTCGGCCAGGATGCGATAGTCGTATTCGAGAGTGAGACCCACGGAGGCATAGGCCGGCCAGGCGGGCGACTGCTCGAACCCGGCAAGATCCTCGGGTGACATGAAGGCTCCCATGAAAGCGGACATCATTTGCGCGGCCTTGCCCTGCCGGGCGAGTTCGGCCATGTCCGCGTGGTCGTCCTGATAGTCGGCGGCGCTTCGGGCAGGGTCAATCGGCGGCTCGTAGAGCACAAGACCGGTGACCAGCGCGCCGAGGGAGGCCGCCGCCTCGACCGCCAGCACTGCTCCGGACGACATGCCGAACAAGTCTGCCCGGCCCCCATGGGCCTCGATGAGTGCGGCAATATCGTCCACCTCGCGCTGCACGGCATAGGGCGCGGTGTCGGTCGAATCGCCGCGCCCGCGCCGGTCGTGGATGAGGACGGTGAAGTGCGGCGACAGCAGGCGGGCCAGGGCGGGCGTGCCCTCCTGATCGACAGCACGATGCTGCGTTGCACCGGCGACGCAGATCAGCAGCGGTCCGCTGCCATGGAGATCGTACGCAATTTCAGTGCCGTCCTTCGAAATCACCTTGTGCATGACTTGCTCCCTTGTTGGCATTGCAGCGACGAGCAGCTGGGGCAGGTTTCGACACTGCCTTTGCGGACCTGCCTTGTTCCCGTCCCTTTGCTGCTGATAAGCATGGGCCACAATAACGATAACGAGACGAGGAGCCCGCCTTGGCCGCCATCGATCTTTCCGCCGCCCCCTTCAATCTCGACGATGAGGCGGTGGCCTGGGTGCATGAAACGCGGGACAAGCTGTCGGCCCGCGACAAGCTGGCCCAGCTCTTCGTGCTGCTTTCGCGCGGACCGGCCGACGAAGCGCTCGAATCCATCCGCGCCTTCAAGCCGGGCGGCATCACCCGCATCTTCTCGCCCAACCTGGCGGACGAAATCGCGCTCATGCGCCAGATCGATACGGCTGGCCCTGTACCGATGACGGTGAGCGCCGACCTCGAAGGCAGCCGCATGAGCCTGCCGTTCGGCACTGAAGTGCCCAACCCGCTGGGCCTGGCCGCCGTGGACGATGTGGAAGCCACCACTGCCATTTCGACCCTGATGGCCGAAGAAGCGCGCGCCGTGGGGCTCAACTGGAGCTTTACCCCGGTCATCGACATCAACAAGGCGTTCCAGAGCGCCATTGTCGGCACCCGCTCCTATGGCGATGACGTCGATCGCATCGAGCGGCATGCCCTGGCCCAGATCAAGGCCTTCCAGGCCAAGGGCGTCGCGGCAACCGTCAAGCACTGGCCCGGCGAAGGGTTTGACGACCGCGACCAGCACCTGGTCACCACGGTCAACCCGCTGAGCCTGAGCGACTGGGAAAAGACCTTCGGCCGGCTCTATCGCGCGGCGATCGAGGCGGGTGTGCTCAGCGTCATGTCGGCGCATATCGCCTTTCCAGCCTTCGTGCGCGAACTCGATCCCGATGCCGGGGCAGAAGCCTATCGCCCGGCGACGCAAAGCGCGGTGCTCAACCAGACGCTGCTGCGTGAAAAGCTGGGCTTCAATGGCCTCATCGTTTCGGATGCCACGCCCATGGCCGGCTTTGGCGACTGGGGCCCGCGCTCGGAAACCGTGCCGCAATGCGTGATCGCCGGCTGCGACGTGATCCTCTTCTCGGACGACCCGACGGCGGACCTGATGTATCTGGTCAAGGCCGTCGCCGACGGACGGCTGACGCAAGAGCGCGTCGACGAAGCGGTGACCCGCGTTCTCGCCCTCAAGGCCGCTCTCGGCCTCCACAGGGCCGACCGGCCCGAACCGGCGCTGACCACCGCCGAGGTCATCATGGCCCGGGCCGACAGCAAGTTGACTGCGTCCTCGGTGACGGCGCGCGTACCGACGCTGGTCAAGGACGTGGCCAACCTCCTGCCGCTATCGCCGACCCGGCACAAGCGCGTGCTCATCTTCTCGACCGGCGCCGTCCAGCCTTTCGCGCCGGTGCCATTGCCGCTGTCACTGCCGGACCTGTTGCGGCAGGAGGGCTTCGAGATCACCGAATACACGCCGGACATGCAGGTCAATCCAAAGGACTATGACCTCGTGCTTTATCTGCTGGCCGAGGAGACCCTGCTCACCCGCCAGCGCATCTTCCTCAACTGGAAGGGCCTGACGGGCAGTGTCTTCGGCGCGATGAAGCGCTATTGGCACGAAGTGCCGACGCTCATGGTGTCGCTGGGCTTCCCCTACTACCTCCACGACGCGCCGCGCGTGCCGACCTATGTCAATGCCTATGGCAGTAACGAGGACATGCAGGCGGCCGTGCTCGAGTGCCTGATGGGCCGCAAGCCATTCGAGGGCAAGAGCCCGGTGGATGCGTTCTGCGGCAGCGAGCAGGGGAAGTATTGAGGGGGAGTACCAAAAACTCACATCAAGCACTGTGCCGCCCTCGGACTTGATCCGAGGGCCAATCACCACCTCGCGGTTGTAGAGAGTGGTCCTCGGGTCAAGCCCGAGGACGGCACCGTGGAAGGGGTGCGCAGGGCGGACTCAGTCCGGCCGGGTGCCGTTCTTCGCCAGAACATCGCCGGCCAGGTAGAGGGAGCCGCAGATCAGCACCCGGGCATCGGGCACTTCGGCGGCCGTCTTGAGGGCGGTGGTGATCGAGCGTGACGCCTTTGCCGGGAAGCGCAGCGCCCGGGCCCTTGCGGCAATCTCCTCGGCGCCATGCGCATTGGCTTCGCCCGGAATGGTCAGCGTCAGCACCTGTGCCGGATGCAGGTCGCGGAACGGCGCCAGGAAATCCTCTGGCGCGCGGGTGTTCATCATGCCCATGATCAGCACCAGCGGTTTGTCCGGCATGGCGGCGATGGTGCGGGCCAGGGCCGCCGCGCCATGCGGATTGTGGCCGCCATCGAGCCAGAGCTCATGGCCGGCCGGCAAAAGACTGCGCAGCCTGCCCTCGCGGATGGGCTGCATGCGCGCCGGCCAGGTGACACGGCGCAGGCCCTCGGCAAAGGCGCGCTCGTCCACGGGCAGGCCGAAATGGCGGGCGGCCGCGATGGCCAGCGCCGCATTGTCGAACTGATGCGGGCCGGGCAGAGCCGGCGGCGGCAGGTCGAGCAGTCCGTCCTCGTCCTGATAGACGAGCCGACCGTCCTGCTCGGCGCCGTGAAAGTCCTCGCCCTGCCAGATCGGACTGACACCCAGCCGCCGCGCCGCCCGGTCCAGCACGGCGCGGGCCTCGTCGCGCTGCAAGCCCATCACCGCCTTGGCGCCGCGTTTGAGGATGCCGGCCTTGTTGGAGGCGATCTCCGCCAGGCTATGGCCCAGGAAACCCTGATGGTCGTAGTCGATCGGGGTGATGATGGTACCCAGCGGGTGCTTGACCACATTGGTCGTGTCGTAGGTGCCGCCCATGCCGGTTTCCAGCAGCAGGTAGTCGGCCTTCGTTTCGGCAAAGAGCTTGAAGGCTGTGACGGTGGTCACCTCGAAAAAGGTGATCGGGTCGCCATTGTTGGTCGCCTCGACCTGTTCGAGCGCCGCGTTGAGGTTCCGCGTGCCGACCAGCTTGCCTGCCAGCCTGATGCGCTCGTTGAAGCGCACCAGGTGCGGGGAATTATAGACATGCACGGACTTCCCCGAGGCTTCGAGAAAGGCGCGGAGATAGGCGATAGTCGAGCCCTTGGCATTGGTGCCGGCGACATGGATGGTGGGCGGCAGATGATCCTGCGGATTGCCGAGCTTTTCGAGCAGCGGCAGCATGCGATCAAGACTGAGATCGATCAGCTTGGGGTGCAGTCTGCTCAGGCGGGCGAGGATGGCGTCGGTGCGGGACATTATTGTATCCGGAACAGGCCTAGTGTTCATCGCCTTCTCCCCTTGAGGGAGAAGGTGCCCGAAGGGCGGATGAGGGGTAGGCGATCTGGCCACCCGCTCCACATGCGCGGTGAGAACCCCTCACCCTGATTTTCTGCTGAACGCAGAAAATCTGTCCCTCTCCCTCAAGGGGAGAGGGGATAGCAGGAGCCGCTACTTCCGCAGTTCCCCGCCCGTGGTCTTGGTCACCGCCGCCACGACAGCCGCCGAAACCTTGTCGATTTCCTCGT
>CAMLKN010000099.1 GCA_946480655.1 uncultured Devosia sp.
ACGTCCAGCGCCGAAACCGGTTCGTCCAGCACCACGAGGCGCGGTCGCGTCACCAGCGCCCGCGCAATGGCGAGGCGCTGCCGCTGTCCGCCGGAGAATTCGTGCGGAAAGCGCGTCAGCATGGACGGTTCCAGGCCGACATCCTCGATCGCTTCCCGCAGCCTCGCCTCCCGCTCCGTGCTCGGCATCTGGCCCAGGAGGTGCAGCGGCTCGGCCAGCGATTGCCCGATACGCATGCGCGGATCGAAGCTGCTGAACGGGTCCTGGAACACCAGCGACAGCCCGGCCCGGAGCATGGGCGGCAGGTCGCGCCCGCGATAGGCTATGCCGTCCAGCCGCATCTGTCCGGCGCTGGCACTGTCGAGCCCCACGATCATGCGCGCCAGCGTGGTCTTGCCGCAGCCGGAAGGTCCGACCAGCGCCACGCATTCACCCGCATCGACGCTGAAGCTCACCTCCGTCACCGCCTTGACCGGCGGGTCGCGCCACAGCCAGAACCCGCCCTGCCGGTAGATCCGGCTCACCCCTTCGACCTCGAGCAGCGGCGCTCCCGTCGAATGCGCCGGGTTGGTCAACTTGCCCATGCGGGTCGCCGCCAGCAGCCGGCGTGTATAGTCCGCCGTCGGCGCCGCGATCAGGGTCCTGGTTTCCCCCTGTTCGACGATGCGCCCAGCCTGCATCACGGCCACATGCGAACACAGTGCAGCAACGGCCCGCAAGTCATGGCTGATGAACAGAAGCGTCATCCGCCGCCTCGCGCAGATCTCAGCAATGAGGTCGAGAACCGTCCTTTGCGTGATGACATCGAGCGCCGAAGTCGGCTCGTCGGCAATCATCAGCTCCGGCTGGCTGGCCAGCGCCATGGCAATCATCGCCCGCTGTCTCTGCCCGCCGGACAATTGATGCGGAAAGCGCACGGCGTGGGCGGGGTCGAGACCCACTTCTTCCAGCAGGTCCTGCAGAACGGGCGCATTTGCCTCGGCCGGCCCTGCCAGCGCGATGGCTTCCTCGATCTGGTCACCCACGCTCATCAGTGGGTTGAGCGCCGTCATCGGCTCCTGGAACACCATGCCGATGCGCTTGCCGCGCAGCCGGGCCATGGCGGTCTCATCGGCGGGCAGGGGGCTGCCGTCGAAACGGATGCTTCCCGACATCTGCGCGGTTTCGGGCAACAGGCCGGCGATGGCCAGTGCGGTCAGCGACTTGCCTGAGCCGCTCTCCCCGATAAGCCCAAAGCGGTCGCCGCCTTCCAGCTTGAGCGAAAGGTCCGATACGGCGGCGCGGCCACCAAAGGCGATGGTCAGGTCCTGGATTTCAACCAGCGCCATGGCTCAGCCCCTCCCGCTTGAGGCGCGGATCCATGGCATCGCGCAGCCCGTCGCCGGCAACATTGAGTGCAATGACGATGAGGACGATGACGAAGCCCGGCACCAGGGTGAGCCAGGGATGGATCAGGAACAGGCTCTGCGCGTCGCGCAGCATCAGCCCCAGGCTCGTCGCCGGCGGCTGGGTCCCGAGCCCGATATAGGAGAGGCCCGCCTCCGCCAGGATGCCCAGCGACAGCTGGATCGTGCCCTGAACGATGAGCAGGCTCATGATATTGGGCAAGAGGTGGCGGACGGCGATGGCCGCCGGCCCGAGACCGGCCAATTGTGCCGCAGCGACGAAATCCTGCGTAGCGATGGCCAGCGCGCCGCCGCGCGCCACCCGCGCAAACACCGGAATGTTGAATACGCCGATGGCAATCACCGCATTGCTTTCGCCCGGTCCCGCCAGCGTGGCGATCAGGATGGCGACGATCACTGCCGGAAAGGCGAAGGTCAGGTCCGAGAAGCGCAGCACCAGCCACTCCACCGGCCCGCCCCAGGCGACGGCGGCAAGGCCCATGGGCACGCCAATGCCGACACCGATGAGGACACCCAGCGCCGCAACGACGAAGCTGGTCAAGGTGCCGCTCATCACCAGCGAGAGCATGTCCCGCCCGAGATGGTCGGTGCCCAGCCAATGGGCTGCCGAGGGCGCGGCAAAGCGCCGGGCAATGGCAATCTCTTCGATGGGATAGGGCGTCCACCACAGCGAGACCAGGCCCAGAAGGGCAAAGACAGCCGCCGCCAGCAGGCCCAGGACGAGTTGCGGATGGTCTTTCCAGTTGAAGCCCGTCATGCGGCCCTGCCCTTGAGGCGCGGATCGACCAGCGCGTAGCAGAGGTCAACCACAAGCATGGTGGCCGTGGTCACAAGCACGAGCACGATGGTCGCGCCGCGGACGAGAACCAGGTCACGCTCGGAAATGGCGGTGAAGATCAGCCGCCCGAGGCCCGGCAGGTAGAACACGTTCTCGACGATGATCGTGCCCGCCACCAGATAGGCAAACTGCAACCCCAGAATGGTGAGAACCGGCAAGAGCGCATTGCGCACGCCATGGCGCCAGATCGCCTCGTCCTTGGTCATCCCCTTGGCGCGCGCCGTGCGGATGAAGTCCTGTCCGGCGACATCGACCAGGGCCGTGCGCATCACCCGCGCCAGGATGGAGGCCTGTGGCAGCGCCAGCGCGAGGCCCGGCAGGATCAGGCCGCGCAGGGCCGCACCGGCATCCTCTTGCCACGGCACGAAGCCGCCGGTCGGCAGCCAGCGCAACGTCACCGCGAAGAGCAACGTCAGCAGCATGCCGAACCAGAAATTGGGCACGGCCACCCCCGTCTGCGCCAGTACCATCAGGGCAGTATCCGTCGCCTTGCCACGCCGCATGGCCGCGACAATGCCGATCGGCAGGCCGATCACCACCGAGACCACCATGGCGATCAGCGCGAGCGGCAAGGTCACGGCCATGCGCTCGGCCACCAGTTCCGCGACGGGAAGACCCTGGGTATGCGACTGTCCCAGGTCTCCCCACAGCAAGCCCATGACCCAGTCGAAAAAGCGCTCATGCGCCGGCGCGTCGAGCCCCATCTGTACGCGCAGGGCCGCAACCGCTTCCGGCGTGGCATTGATGCCGAGGATGAACCGGGCCGGATCACCGGGAAGCAGGTCCAGCAGCAGGAAGATAATCAGCGCCGCCATGAAAAGGGTCGCGGCGAATCCGAGGATGCGGCGGAGGAGGAAGAGGGTCATGCCGCTTCGCCTGAATTCACAGGGAGCCGCCCTCGGACTTGATCCGAGGGCCATTCGCCACTGAAGCCAGCCTCAAGTAGCCCTCGGATCAAGTCCGAGGGCGGCACGGCATGCGTGACGATGGCAGAAGTCCGTCGGGGCAGCTCATTCCACCCAGCGGATATCGCGCAACACCACGCCCTCCACCGGCGCGTTCTGCCACATGCCTTCGAGCTTGGCATTCCACACGCCGGTCTGCGCGAGCTCGAACAGATACCCGTTGACGGCGTCCTGGGCGATGATGGTCTGGATGTCCTGCGCCAGCCGCTTGCGCTCGGCCTCGTCGGTCGTGGCATTGAGCGTCTCGTTGAGCGACTGCACTTCGGCATTGTCATAGCCGAAGTAGTAGTCGGGGTTGGCATAGATGCCAATATCGAACGGCTCGACATGGCTGATGATGGTGAGGTCGAAGTCCTTGTTGGCAAAGACGTCTTCCAGCCACTGCGCCCATTCCATGTTGATCAGTTCGAGCTTGATGCCTGCCTCGGCAAACTGGCTGGCGATGATCTGGCCCGAGAGCCGCGCATAGGCCACCGGCGGCAGCTTCAGCGTCGCTGAAAACCCGTCGGGATAGCCGGCCTCGGCCAGAAGCGCCTTGGCCTTTTCCACGTCATGCGGATAGGTCGCGGTGAGATCGAGATAATAGGGATGGTGCGGTGCAAAATGGGTGCCGATCGGCACGCCATAGCCATAGGTCGCGCCCTCGATGATTTCCTGCCGGTCCAGCGCATGCGCCATGGCCTGGCGCACCTTGAGGTCATCGAAGGGCGCTTTGCTGTTGTTGGTCGAGAGGATGGTTTCGCCTTCGGTCGATCCGACCAGGACCTTGTACTGAGGGTTGTTCTCGAACACGGCAATGGCTTCGGGCGCGAAATTATTGGTGCCGTCGACATCGCCCGCCAGGAGCGCATTTGTCATGGTGGCGGTATCGCCAATGAAGAGATAGGTCGCCTTGGTCAGCGCCGGCTTTTCCCCCCAATAGGCACCATATTGTTCCAGCACCACGCGACTGCCCCGATCCCACTGCACAAAGGCAAAGGGTCCGGTGCCGATGGGTTCTGCGCCATTGTTGGCCGCGCTTTCCGGCGCCACGATCACCGCATCGCCGCGGCCCATGTTGAACAGGAACAGCCCGTCGGGCCGGCTGAGGGTGAATTCCACCGTCGCCGGGTCGACTACCGTCACCGACGAGATCGGCGCGTAAAGCGCCTTCTGCGCGTTGACGCTGTCCTCGGCCAGCAGGCGGTCGAAGGTGAACTTGACGTCCTCGGCATCAAAGCTGGTGCCGTCGTGGAAAGTCACACCTTCATGAAGGGCGAAGCGATAGGTGAGCCCGTCTTCCGAAATGGTCCAGCTTTCCGCCAGCCCCGGCTGCACCGCGCCGGTCTGGTCGATCCGCACCAGCCCCTCGAACACGTTCTGGTACACCACCACGTCGATGGCTTCGGCGGCGCCGGCCGTCGGGTCAAGGGCAGGGGGCTCCAGCGCCACCCCGATGCGGATTTCCGTCGGCTGGGCCAGGGCGACGCCCGTCGTCAGCATCAGTCCGGTCATGGCCAGCGCCAGTGACTTGCGTGCATTCATCTCGGGTCTCCTCCAGCAGCGCTGTCGCGCCCTGCATGACTATAGGGAGTCGCTGCCCTTGTGCAGCCACCGCCTATTCGGCTTCCTGCGCCACCGGACGGTCATCCACCAGGTCGGCCGGAATGCGCAGCGTGAACAGCATGCCCTCAGGGCCGGCAGGGTCGACCGCCAGCGAGACCGCGTTGACCGCCAGCAGCGAGCGCGTCAGCGCCAGCCCGACGCTGGAGCGCACCGGCGCCAGCATCTGGCCATTGCGTCCCACGCCGTCGCGGAACACCACGAAGCGCTCAGCCATGTCCACCGCATGGGCCGAACTGTCACGCACCTGGATCGCGATCGAGCCGTCGTCATGCCGCTGTGCCGAGATCACCACGGCGCCGCCGACCGGAGTCTGGTCTATGGCGCTGGCCAGCAGGTTCAACACCGCCTGGGCCAGCGAGGCCCGGTCGGCCGTGACCCGGGGCAGCCGCTCGGAAATGGCATTGCGGACAATGACCCTGGCCCCGTTGGCCTGTGCCCGGATGCGCAGCACGCATTGTTCGAGCAGGTCCGTGAGGTCGAGGCTGGCCCGCTGCGGCAGGTAGCGCCCGTCGCGCAGCCGCGCATAGTCATCCAGCTCGTCCACCAGCGCCGCAATTTCCTGCCCGGCCTGCGAAATGTCTTCGGCATAGGCGGCGTAGCGTTCGTTCTCCAATGCACCAAAGGCCTTGGAGCGGATGATGTCGGAAAAGCCGATCACGGTGTTGAGCGGACGCCTGACGCCGCGGCTGATCCGTGCCAGCAGGGCCGGGTCGATATCCACCGGTCCGCCAAGCCGCGCCGGCGACGTCTGGCGGGCATTGACCAGGGCGAAATAGCCCGAGATCACGCCGGCCTGGCCAAGGGCGAACAGCAGGATGTCGGAGCGTCCGTCGGCAGCGCGCAAGGTGAGGCAGGGCCGCGCCGTTTCGGCGAAGCGGGCCGGGCGTTCGAGGAAGGCGCGCAGCGCCACCCCGTCGTCTTCACCCACCAGCGACGCCAGCGTTCGCCCGACAAGCGGCTTGCCATTGCCGAGCAGCGTCAGGGCAGGGGCATTGGCGGCATTGACCATGCCATTGCGGCTGGCCTCGATGAAGCCATCGCCGCGGATATCGGCAAAGGTCTGGGCGAAGGCCTTGACGGCCTCCTCGTGGCCCGTGCGTACTTCGGTCGTGCTGGCCGAGAGCATCAGGGCGGGACGTCCCTGCCAGGAGATCGATTGCAGCCGCGCCGTCACCGGCACCAGTGTTCCGTCCCGTTGCACCAGATGGTTGACCGGTCCGGCTTCCTGTCCTTCCGGGCCCATGACCGGGAAGATAGCGCCAAGACCCGCCTGCCTCAGGCTCTCGACCGACTCATAACCGATCATTTCGGTAATGGCCCGATTGGCGAACAGCACCTGCTGGTCCCGGAACACCAGGATGCCCAGCGGCAGGCGGTTGAGCACCAGGGTCTCGCCGCCCAGGTTGACCAGCGCGCCCGTTGTCGCGGGACCGCTGGCTGGCATCGGCAGGGTTTCCGGCGCGGCTTCGCTGGCCTGCGGTTTCCGCTCGCCCACCCGGTCGTTGAGGATGCGCGACAGCTCGTCGAAATTGTAGCGCGAGACGCGCTCGACCACTTCTGGATCGACTTCGCCCTCCGCCGCGGCCTCCACCGGTTCGGCAGGCGCCGTGGAGGGCTCGACGCCGGCCTCGCTCGCTTCAGTCTCCGCCGTCAGAGGGCGGAAGCCGCGGCCGGTGATTGTATAGAGCCGCGTCGGCGTTTCGTCGGTGGCGGCTTCGGGGGGGGCAGGTTCGGCTGCCGCAATGGGCGGCGTGTCGTCGGCCTCGGTCAGCGGCGCATAGAGGGCCTCGTCCGCGGCCAGCCGCTCGACGAGGTCGCTGAGCCGTCGCGACACATCTTCCATGCCGGCTTCCACCGGAGCGGCACCGGTTCCCTCCTCGTCCGGCGATCCTTGCGGCTCTGCCACGGAATCTGGCGCAGCGCCCTCAACGGAGGGGAGCGCCTGCATCGCCTGGTTCTTGTCGGGTACTGCATTGTCTGCCGTCAGATCCGGGGACCCGTCGCCGAGCGCCTCGACCCAGTCCTCCGTCCGGTCGCTGGCCGGGACATGCTTTTGCTCCGACGGGTCGTAAGCCGTTTCGGCATCCGCATCGCGCCAGCTCCGCAACTCATGGGCGTAGGCGTCGTCAGAGTCTATTGCAGCGACAGGTGCGCCCTCCGCACTGGCACTGTCGACGCCTTGTGCCTCAGTCTCGTTCGGTTCCCCGGTCGCCGCCTGCATTGGCTCTTCCGGAGAAACCTCGAGCTCGACTTCAGGCTCGCCTGCGGGCTGGCGGGCGGCCGCGATTATGTCTTCGGCAATGGGGTCGACGCCCACGATCAGCAGCACCGCCTCGCCGTCGTGGCGCAGCAGCGGCGTCGTGGCGCAGGTCGCCGAAACCGGCTTCTCGCCGGCGAGGAACTGGATGCGTGCGAGGCTGCTGCGGCCGGTCGAGCCGAGGCGGATGATGCGCGCCACCTGCCCCTTGATCGGCACGGCCGGCGCCGCGCGCTTGAGGCCGTGTTTCTTGAGCTTGGCGCCAAACAGCGACGCCGCCGGGTTGGACCAGATCAGCGTCTGCCCATCCTGGGACCACAGCCATGCCGGGCGCGAATCGTCCTCATGCTGCTGCACGCGGCGCGCATCCGGCAAAATGTTCCAGCGGTCATCCATGGACTGCCTTTGTGTGGTCGCGACTGCGTTGGTTCGTGCCAATTCGGCACAAACGTCCGAAGTTCCTTAAGTGTTCTTCAATATAGGCACGGCGCGGTTGAATCCAGCCCGGCCCATGCAGCAGGGGGCTGCATTGCGTTTGATGGTTAAGTGCCCTTTCCTAAGGATTGGTCACGAGGGGGGCCGAAAATTGCCGCCCAGACGCCTACAGACCGGCGCTGTCCACAGCTCAAAATCGGTGCTTGTCATATCGCGCATCTCGACCTATGTTCCGCCCGCTTTCGGAACCCGGCCAACGGCCGGCAAACCGATGCGGGTCCTGCCGCCTTAGCTCAGTTGGTTAGAGCGCTAGATTGTGGATCTAGAGGTCCTCCGTTCAATCCGGAGAGGCGGTACCACCCACCCC
>CAMLKN010000100.1 GCA_946480655.1 uncultured Devosia sp.
TCCGCACCGCGCCGATGGTGCGCAATGCCGATGGCGACGTGCTCGCCTTGGGCGGCTGGTCCTTCGACGCACGCGTGAAAGTTGAGCTGCTGATCGACTAGATCTGGTGCACTTCGCCCAGGGCCACGACCGGGCCAGTGGCCTTGCCTTCCGGTGCGCCACCCTTGGGTTCGAGCGTGATGGCGAGAACCGATCCCTCGCCCCAGCCGGCCCGTACCTGCTCGCTCAGCTCGACGACGGACCGCTCGTTGACCGGGATCACGCCCATGGAGATGGGGTCATTGCCGCCCTGGATAGCCCAGAGTTCAAGATCGCGGTCCGAGGGCACATCGCCCGAAAGCGCGGTCAAGCGCACGGTCCCGGCGCCGTCATAGAGCGCGAGGAAGCGCACATCGCTCCCCTCGGCTTCAAGCGCCGCCACCAGTTGTGTGGTCAGCGCGGTGACGCTGGGCGCCGGCTGCATCAGGTTGAAGCCGACAGCGGCCACGGCGACGGCAAGGGCCCCTGCCGCAATCCCACGCCAGAGTGCGAGGCTCTCCCAGAACGATGGCTTGGCTTCCGCTCCGAACAGGCGGGCCTCGACGCGCTCCAGCACGTGCGAAGGCGGGGGCACCTCGGCGAAGTCGCCATCGAGGGCAGCGAACCGGGCGGTCCAGAAATCGCGCTCCTTCTGGAGGACCGGATCGGCCTCGATCAACCGGCCGACGCGGGCATGCTCCGCCGGACCGAGCAGCCCCAGGACATACTCGGCCACCAGCGCCCCGCGCCCGTCACCACTGTTCTCGCCCTGGTCGTCACTCATGCCGTCAGACAGTCCCTTAGTCGAATGAGGCTGCGTCGCAGCCAGGTCCGCATCGTATTGAGCGGCACGGCAAAGCGCTGTGCCAGCTCCTCGTAACTATAGCCGTCCAGATAGGCGCCGCGAACCGCCTCGGCGCGATCCGGTTCCAGCGTCGCCAAACAGGCTTCAACCCGCGCCCCATCCTCGCTTGATTCTGCAAGACGTTCCGGATCGGGTGCCGAGTCTGCAATCTCGAGCGCGACATCGAGATCGTCGTTCTCCGGCCGGCGGGCACGTATCATGTCGAGCGCATGATTGCGGGCAATGGCCACCAGCCAGCTGATGGGCGAATATTGTCCCGGCACGTAGCGGTCGGCGCGCTGCCAGATCTTGATATAGACCTCCTGGATCGCTTCCTCCGCTTCGGCCCGGTTTTTCAAGATACGCAGCACCACGCCGAAGAGTTTCGCGCTGGTGCGTTGGTAGAGCGTGCGAAAGGCGGCCCGGTCGCGGAGCGAGCAGCGCGCGATCAGGTCCGCAATGTCGGCGCTGGCAGATTGCACGGCCATGGGCTGGTGTCCCTCCTGTTCCCAGGTCCAGTTCCCGATGAGAGACAAATACGACTCCAGGGGACAACTGGATCACCAGCGCCCAAAAAGCCGAGCAAGGGCGTTTCATCGGAACTCGAAATCGAATAGACCCTTTTCCCCGATACGAGGCCTTGCCAGGGAGCCGCTGACCACCATGACCGATCCTGCCGCCGATACCGACCGGTTCAGCCACGATGCCGGCATCCTTGCCCAGGCCCTGCCCTATATGCAGCGCTACGAGGGCAAGACCGTCGTGGTGAAGTATGGCGGCCATGCCATGGGCGACCTGAAGCTCGGCCAGGCCTTTGCCCGCGACATCGCCCTCTTGAAGCAATCCAAGGTCAACCCGATCGTGGTGCATGGCGGTGGGCCGCAGATCGCCTCCATGCTCAAGAACCTGGGCATCGAATCCAAGTTCGAGGGCGGTTTGCGCGTCACCGACCAGCGCACGATGGAAGTTGTCGAGATGGTCCTGGCCGGCTCGATAAACAAGGAAATCGTCGCCCTGATCAATGCCGAGGGCGAGTGGGCTATCGGCCTTTGCGGCAAGGACGGCAACATGGTCTTTGCCCGCAAGGCCGAAAAGAAGGTCGTCGACCCAACCTCCAATATCGAGCGCGTGCTCGATCTCGGCTTCGTCGGCGAGCCGGTGGAAGTCGACCGTACCCTGCTCGATCTGCTGGCCCGTTCGGAGATGATCCCGGTCATTGCCCCCGTGGCGCCCGGCCGCGACGGCAATACCTACAATATCAATGCCGATACCTTTGCCGGCGCCATTGCCGGCTCGCTCGGCGCCAAGCGCCTTCTGTTCCTCACCGACGTGCCAGGCGTGCTCGACCGGGATGGCAAGCTTATTCCCGAGCTCACCGTACGGGACGCCAAGGCACTCATCGCCGATGGCACCATCTCTGGCGGCATGATCCCCAAGGTCGAAACCTGCCTGGAAGCCCTCGACAATGGCGTGGAGGGTGTCGTCATCCTCAACGGCAAGCAGCCCCATGTGGTGCTGGTCGAGCTCTTCACCGAATTCGGTGCCGGCACGCTGATCGTCCGCTGATCCGGCCGATTCATCGTCCGCTAACCATTCCCCCCATCGGGGCCGTTTTGGCCTCGGTGTGGCACTTTGGACATAGCGGGGCCCGACAAATTCGTGGCAATTTTAAGCACTTGCTGTTGTGGGGGTAGCTTCATGCGTATGTCGATCAGGACCGTTGCCGCTTTGGCTGCCGCAATCATCGGGCTGGGCGGGGCCGCGGCACAGGCACAATCGCTCATGATTGCACCCTCCATCAATGCCCAGGCCTACCAGCCCACCTACTCTGCCTGGGACGGGTTCTATATCGGCGCCCAGGGCTCGCTGATCGGCATAAAATCCCATGAGATCAATGCGGGCGTTCCCGCTCCCGATACCCTCTTGGGTGATATCGGTGGCAGCGCCGGCATCTTTGCCGGCTATCGCTACCAGGTCACCGACTGGCTGGTGGCGGGCGTCGATGTCGAAGCCAACAATGTCGCCACCCAGTTCGACTGGACCGGCCTGCGCTATGGCGGCATGATGTGGGATGCGGCGGTCCGCGCGACGCTGGGCTATCCCGTTGCGCCCAATGTTTTGGCCTATGGGACCGTCGGCTATTCCTGGGCCCGCTTCGACATGTCGCCATTCACCGGCACGGCGGACTCGGCCTTTACGGCCGGCGGCTGGCAGCTGGGCATCGGCACCGACATCCTGGTCACCGAGAATGTCATGGCTCGCCTCAATGCCACCTGGACCCATTATGGCGTCAACAGCTGGACTCGCGGCGGCGCTGCCTATGGCTCAAGCGAGCCCAGCGATGTCGTGGTGCGCGCCGGTCTCGCCTGGAAATTCTAGGCCGCCCGGATTGAGCCTGGCCAGATCCGCAAACCCTTGGCCGGATATGACACCGGCATGCTGATCGTGCGCTGAAAAGTACCCGCCTGGGTAAAGTTTTTCCCGTGTCGCACGGCGAAAGCAAAGGAATGCACGTCAATTCTCTACCTGATTGATAGGGTATGGCCTATTTTCGCTCCATCCTAACCGGGAGGGCGGCGTGGGTTCCGAATTTTTCATTTTTGCCGTGGTGGGTTTCTTTGCCCAGATTGTCGATGGCGCATTGGGCATGGCCTATGGCGTGGTGAGTACCACCATGCTCCTGTCCTTCGGCGTCCCGCCTGCGGCCGCGTCGGCCAGCGTCCATGCGGCCGAAATGTTCACCACGGCCGCCTCGGCGACCTCCCATGTCAGCCATCGCAACGTCAATTGGCGCCTGTTCTGGTATCTCGCCCCCGCCGGTATTCTCGGCGGCGTCCTCGGCACCTATGTGCTGACCGGTATCGACGGCGCCATGCTCCGACCCTTCGTCACCGTCTATCTGGGCCTATTGGGCGTCTACATCCTCTTCCGCGCCTTCCGTGCCCGCGCGCCCTACCATGAGCACAGCGCCAGCTTCACCGCGCCACTGGGCATCGTCGGCGGGTTCGTCGATGCGGCCGGCGGTGGTGGCTGGGGCCCCATCGTCACCTCCAGCCTCATCGGCTCGGGCGGCGCCCCGCGCTATGTCGTCGGTACGGTCAACACCGTCGAATTCTTCGTCACGACAGCCGTCTCCGTGGCCTTCCTCACGGCCTTGCTGACCGGCCATTGGGAAGAAGCGGAAGGCATCGGTCCCCACCTGTGGTCCGTTGCGGGCCTCGTGGTTGGCGGTATCCTGGCGGCACCCCTCGCCGGCTTCGTGGTTCGCCTTATCCCGGCCCGGCGTCTGATGATCCTGGTTGGCGGCCTCGTCATCGCCTTGGCGGGCTACCAGACCTGGCAACTCCTGACCTGAGGCCGGACGCCTGTTGACATTTCAGCGCGGTCAGCGTCCATCACCGGCATTTCCGGGGAAGTGCCATGACCGATTATGTCCGCAAGATCCTGACCTCGTCGGTCTATGAAGTGGCCGAGCAGACCCCGCTCGAAAAGATGGATCTGCTCTCCGCCCGGCTTGGCCGCACCATCCTGGTCAAGCGCGAGGACCTGCAGCCGGTCTTCTCCTTCAAGATCCGCGGCGCCCACAACCGCATCGTGCATCTTTCGGCTGAGGAACGCGCCCGCGGCGTTATCTGCGCCTCGGCGGGCAACCATGCCCAGGGCGTTGCCCTCTCGGCGACGCGGCTGGGCATCCGCGCCATCGTGGTCATGCCCACCACGACCCCGATCATCAAGGTCAATGCGGTCAGGCGCCTGGGCGGCGAGGTTGTCCTGTTCGGCGACGGTTTCGACGCCGCCCGCGCCCATGCGTCCAGCCTCGCCGAGCGCCATGGCTATGTATTCGTCCACCCCTTCGACGACCCCGACGTCATTGCCGGCCAGGGGACGGTGGGACTCGAACTGATGCGCCAGCACCCCGAGCCGATCGGCGCCATCTATGTGCCGGTGGGCGGTGGCGGTCTCGCGGCCGGCATTGCCAGCTTCGTCAAATTCCTGCGGCCCGAAATCCGCGTCATCGGCGTCGAGCCGGAGGAAGCGGCCAGCATGAAGGCGGCGATCGCCGCCGGCCGGCCGGTGCCGCTCGACCAGGTGGGCCTGTTCGCCGACGGCGTCGCGGTACGCCAGGTGGGCGAGGAAACCTTCCGCCTCTGCCGGGAACTGCTCGACGACATCGTGACGGTCACAGCCGACGAGATCTGTGCCGCCATCAAGGATATCTTTGACGATCACCGCGCCATCACCGAACCCGCAGGTGCACTGGCCCTCGCCGGCCTCCGGCGCGATATCGAAAACGGCAATGCACCCGAGGGTGCCCTCATCGCCATCAATTCGGGCGCCAACGTCAATTTCGACCGACTGCGCTACGTGGCCGAACGGGCCGAGATCGGCGAACGGGCGGAAGCCCTGCTGGCGGTGACCATTCCCGAGCGCCCGGGTTCCTACCGGGCCTTCATTCGCCTGGTCGGCAGCCGCTCGATCACCGAATTCAACTATCGCTACGCGGCCGGGGCCAGCGCCCATATCTTTGTCGGCATCAAGCTTTCGGGGGGCGACGCGGAAAAGCAGGACATCATTGCCATGCTGGAGGCCAATGGGCTCAAGGTCACCGACCTCACCGACAACGAGGTGGCCAAGCTCCATGTCCGCCACATGGTGGGCGGCCGGGCGGCGGGCATTGCCCATGAAATGGTATTCCGCTTCCAGTTCCCCGAGCGCCCCGGCGCATTGCTCAAGTTTCTCGAAGGCCTCAATGACGCCTGGAACATCACCCTGTTCCATTATCGCAACCACGGCGCCGACTATGGCCGCGTGCTGGTGGGCATCGAGGTTCCGCCCGAAACGCGCGACGATCTGTTCGTCCATATCGACGCCATCGGCTTCCCCTTCTGGGACGAGACCGAGAACCCGGCCTATCGCCAGTTTCTCAATCTGCAATAGGGCTTAAAGACCCCCGGGCAGACATTAGGTTGAAATAAACCGCGTCTATAGCGGTTCGACCTATTTCCGCCACGACCCCATTGCATTTGCCTTCGCAAGGGGCAATCTGCACACACACCGCGCTGGACTGGGGGGCACCGGTCGCGCGCCTGTCATTTCGAGGGAAATCAAAGATGATCAGAACGATCAAGACGACCAGCCTGCTCGCCGCAACCAGCCTTGCCACACTGACCTTCCTGCAACCCGCTTTGGCGCTGGATGCCCAGACTTTCGTGGACCGCATCACCTCGGTCTACGGCGCGATGGGCTATGGCCTGAGCTTCGGCGCGGCCACGCTGGATGGCGACACCATCACCGTGGATGGGGTCACCGTGGACATGAAGGGCTCTGGCCTGGAGCCAATGGTGCTCGACACCGAACTGACCTTTACAGGCGTCGTCGAGAACGAAGACGGCAGCTACTTTGCCGATAGCCTCTCCATTCCTGATATCGACACCGAATTTGCCCAGGAGCCGGTCGGCCGCCTCACCGTGGTGGACATGGTTGCTGAAGATCTCTGGCTGCCGCCCGAAGGCCAGACCACGGCCGATCTGCTGCTTCAGGTCGTCGGCCGCATGGCCAGCGGTCCCTTGACCGTGACCCGCGATGGCGTCGAGGTCATCAAGATCGACGGCATGGAAGCCGCGTCCGAGTTCACCTTTGATGACAATGACGCGCTCGAATCGATCGCCTCGACCATGTCGATCAGCAATATCTGGGCCGATCTCAGCACCGTGGGCGAGGAAGAGCCGGAAGCCGGCGCGGTCATCGCGGCGCTTGGTCTCACCAATATCAGCGGCAATATCAGCCAGACCATGAACTGGACCATGGCCGACGGCCACATGGTCATCGAAGAATTCCTGTTCGACTTCGCCGACGTGGCGGCGCTGAATTTCACCGCCGACATTACCGGCTTCACCCCGGATATGCTGGACAAGATCTACGCCATGCAGAATTCGGACCTCGATCCGGCGAGCGAGGAAGCACAGGCGCAGCAGATGATGGCCGGCATGGAAATTGCCCAGGCCCTCAGCATCGGCGGCGTGACCCTGCGCTATGACGACGCTTCTCTGGCCCCCAAGCTGCTCGACATGTTCGCCGCCCAGTCGGGCGCCGACCGCGCCAGCTTCGTGGAAGGCCTCAAGGCCATGCTGCCCGCCATGATCGCCGAAAGCGGTATTCCGGAACTGGCCGATCTCGTCGTGCCGCCGGTCTCGGCCTTCCTCGACGACCCGCAGAACCTGGAAGTCGCCGTCAAGCCGGCCACCCCGACCAGCGTGCTGGTCCTGGCCGCTGCCGCGTCCAACCCGGCCAGCCTCATCCAGGCGCTCGGCCTGACCGTCGCGGCCAACCAGAAGTCCAAGTAACCCATGCGCGCGGCGGGGATGGTACATCGCCACCCCGCCGCACCGGCACTGATGAAGCCTTCATGCTTTTGTGCCAGAATGCCGGCATGACCGCGCCTTTGCCTCTTGCCCGCTCCAGCCTCGACCATGTCACCGATTGGGTGTTCGACCTCGACAACACCCTCTACCCGCGTGAATGCAACCTTTTCGCGCAGATCGACACGCGCATCACCCACTATGTGATGGAGGTCACCGCACTCGACTTTGCCAGCGCCCGTGATCTGCAGAAGACCTATTACCGGGATTTCGGCACCACGCTGAACGGGCTGATGCAGCGGCACCGGATCGACCCGGACCATTTCCTCTCGACCGTCCACGCCATCGACTATTCGCCCGTCGATCCGCATCCGGACCTGGCCGAAGCCATCCGCGCCCTGCCCGGCCGCAAATTCATTCTCACCAATGGCGATACCGGCCACGCCCGCTCGGTGCTTGCCCGGCTCGGCGCCGACGACATTTTCGAACATGTGCACGACATTCGCGCCATGACCTTCGTGCCCAAGCCGCACCGCGCCGCCTATGACGGGTTCTTCGCCCTGCACGGCATCGACCCCACCCGCGCCATCATGTTCGACGATCTCGAAAAGAATCTCG
>CAMLKN010000101.1 GCA_946480655.1 uncultured Devosia sp.
ACCAGCACATGCCCCTCGACCATGATGATCCCGGCGACGCGGAAGTTGAACCGCTGCCCCTCGATGGGAAAGCTGATGACATGGCGGGCGCTCACTCTTCACTCTCCTCGAAGAGACTGGACTGCAGCCCGACAAATCCCTGCGGCACGACCTTGCCCAGATGCTGGAAGGCGATTGACGTCAGCATGCGGCCGCGCGGCGTGCGCTGGATGAAGCCCTGCTGCAGAAGATAGGGCTCGACGATTTCCTCAATGGCATCGCGCGGTTCGCTCAGCGCCGCGGCAATGGTCTCGATGCCCACCGGCCCCCCATTGTAGAAGTCGGCAATGACATTGAGATAGCGCCGATCAAGCTGGTCGAGCCCGCGGGCATCGACATCAAGGCGCAGCAGGGCCTTGTCGGCCAACTGGCTATTGACCTCGGCCGCGCCCTCGACCTGCGCGAAATCAATCACGCGGCGCAGCAGGCGACCGGCGATACGCGGCGTGCCGCGCGATCGCCGTGCCACTTCCATGGCGCCGTCCGACGACATGGGCATGCCCAGCAGCCGCGCGCCGCGGGTGACGATCTTCACGAGTTCTTCCGGCGTATAGAAATTGAGCCGGACGGGAATGCCGAAGCGGTCGCGCAACGGCGTCGTCAGCAGGCCCGCGCGGGTCGTCGCGCCCACCAGGGTGAACTTGGCAAGATCGATGCGGACAGAGCGCGCTGCCGGCCCTTCGCCGATGATGAGGTCGAGCTGGAAATCCTCCATCGCCGGATAGAGCACTTCCTCGATGGCCGGATTCAA
Organism: uncultured Devosia sp.; assembly: GCA_946480655.1. The sequence continues at coordinate 791 of CAMLKN010000101.1, forward strand.
ACGATGGATTTCGTCGATGAACAGGACATCGCGCTCTTCGAGATTGGTCAGCAGCGCCGCCAGGTCTCCGGCCTTGGCGATGACCGGACCAGAGGTGGCACGGAAGCCGACGCCCAGTTCCTTGGCGATGATCTGCGCCAGCGTCGTCTTGCCCAGGCCCGGCGGCCCCACGAACAGGACATGGTCGAGCGCCGAGCCCCGCTTTTTCGCGGCCTCGATGAACACTTCAAGATTGGCCCTCGCCGCCGCCTGTCCGACAAAATCGGAAAAGCCGGAGGGCCGGAGCGAAACGTCGAGACTGTCGTCCCGGCCGGCGGATGCGGAGGTGAGGGTCACGCCTGTCCTATTGAATGCTGGAGACCGGGACGCAGGCCGAGCGCACGGCCGTTTTGTCCTTGAGGTCGGGATTCTGCCGCGTCATGCGGAAGAACATCTTGGTGAGATAGTCCAAGCGCGCATCGCACGACCATCGCGGCAGCGGCTGGGCCGGATCATGGAAGTAGTAGGGCTTGGTGGAACCGTCCGTCTCGACGAACCAAATGGCCACCGCTGTTGCTTCATTCTGATCGGCCGAGGCCGCCGGCGCCCATGCCGCCATCGACAGAGCTATTGCAACACCGACACCCAAAAGTCTGTTCTTCCTGGCCATTCCCTGTCCCCTTCTGTTCCGGCGCGTTTCGGCAGCCTAGCTGCTCAATTCCCTCAAGCCCAGCCGGATCAGCTTCTCGGTTGGCGTATCCTCGCCTTCGCGCCCAACGACCCGCGCCACTGCGGACGAGGCCTGGGCGCTGGAATAGCCCAGATTGGTCAGGGCCGAGACCGCGTCGCTGACATTGCCTGAGGCGACGCCTTCGCCCAATGCCGTCTGCAACCCAAGGGTACCGGCGTCGATCACACCTATCGCGGGCACCTTGCCCTTGAGCTCGGTGACCACACGCAGCGCCAGTTTCGGCCCCACCCCGTTGGCGCGGCCGATCATCGCCTTGTCCTGCAGGGCCACGGCGCTGGCCAGTTCGGAAGGCGACATGATGGAAAGGATGGACAGGGCGACGCGCGCGCCCACGCCCTGCACGGTGGTCAGCAGGTTGAACCAGCTCTTTTCCGCCTCGCTGGCAAAGCCATAGAGCTTGATGAAATCCTCGCGCACCACGGTTTCGATGAAGACCACTGCCGACTCGCCGACGCGCGGCAGGGTCTGCAGCGTGCGCCCCGAACAGTGGACCTCATAGCAGACACCGCCGCAGTCGATGAGCACCCAATCGTCACCAAAGCTGTCGACCAGGCCCTTCAATTTGCCGATCATACAAGGGCTCCCATGCGGCGGGCAGAGACACGGTGATGGGCATGGCAGATGGCCACCGCCAGCGCGTCGGCCGCGTCAGCGCCCTTGAAACTGGCCGTGGGAAGGAGCGTGCGCACCATCAGTTCCACCTGCTTCTTTTCAGCATGGCCCGTGCCGACAACCGACTTCTTGACGAGATTGGTGGCATATTCGGCCACATAGAGCCCGTGCTGGGCCGGCGTGACCAGGGCGACGCCACGCGCCTGCCCCAGGATCAGCGCCGAGCGCGCGCCGGAATTGACGAATGTCTCCTCCACCGCTGCCTCATCAGGCCGGTGCTCGGCCAGAATATCGGCCAGGCCGGAGGCTAGCGCCACGAGGCGATCGGCGAAGATCCCGTCGATGGGCGGTGTAACCGTGCCGGCAGCCACGAAGGTCAGCCGGTTGTCCAGCGCTTCGATGATTCCCCATCCGCAGCGGCGCAGGCCAGGGTCGATGCCGATGATTCGCACGGAACGTGTCATGGTGATCCTTGTAGTCAGCGCGTCGAAGCTTACCAAGGACAAAGTGAACAAATGAGCAACAACAAACCGATCTGCCTCAGCTCGTTCAATTTTTACCGGATGGACAAACCTATCGTTGAGGCGGCAGAGCGTAGCTAACGCCATTGGGAATGCAGGCAGGCGGGGCAGCGATGGCGGGGACACGAACCGGGTTTTCGGACAGGATGGACGCGTCCAATCCCCAGTCAATCGCTTTTGCTAACATATTGAGGCGCCCCAGTTCCTGCCAAGGCGATCGACGCGCCCTGCCCCTGCGCAGCGGTGAACGCCCGTGACGGCGCCGCGCAATCCCCTCCTGCATGGCTGGTCGAGCGTGGGGCGCTGGACCATGTTCGGCACGCTGGCCTGCATGGCGGCCTCGGTCGGGTTTGTCCGGATCGCCTTTGGCGACCTCAGCGGCGAACTGGCGCTGCGACTCACGGTCAGCGCCGCCGCCCTGCCCCTCATCATCGGCGCGCCGCTCTTTTTCTATTTCAGCCTGCGCATGCGGGGCCTGGCCATGGCCAATGCCCGTCTCGGCCGCGTCGCGCGCACCGACAGCCTCACCGCCTGCCTCAATCGTGGCGCCTTCACCAGCCGCATCGATGCCTGGCTGCGCGACCCGGCGACCGCCAGCTGTGGCGCTTTGCTGGTCATCGACGCCGACAACTTCAAGTCGATCAACGACCTCTATGGCCATGACCTGGGGGATGAGGCCCTCACCATCATCGCGCGGGCCATCCGCTCCATCCTGCGCACCGGCGACATCGTGGGTCGCATGGGGGGTGAGGAGTTCGGGGTCTTCCTGCCCGGGGTCACCCAGCACCAAGCCCAGATCGTCGCCGACCGCATCCGGGACGCCGTCAGTGCCGCCGATTTCCGGCCCCATGGCGAACCGCGCCAGCTCTCGGTGAGCATCGGCGGAGCGGCCTTCTCCGAAACCACCAGCTTCGCCCAGCTTTTCCGCATCGCCGACCAGCGCCTCTACGGCGCCAAGCATGCCGGCCGCAACACCTCCGCCGTGGTCCAGGTGGAAGACCACCCGGTGATCAACCTCAAACGCAGGGCATGAAAAAGGGCGGCCACCGGGCCGCCCCCAACATTCAGCGGGATGGCCCTCCCGCCAGGCGATCCTAGATCACACGCCGAGCTTGGCTGCGTCTTCGTCACTCATGTCGAAGTTCGAATAGACGTTCTGCACGTCGTCGTCTTCTTCCAGCGTCGCGAGCAGCTTCATCAGCGTCGCGCCCTTTTCGGCGTCGATCGGGGTCTCGTTCTGCGGCTTCCAGATGGCCTTGACCGACTCGGCCGCACCCAGAACCTTTTCGAGCTCGGCGGCAACTTCGGCCATGTTCTCGAAGCTGGTGTAGATATAGTGGCCTTCCTCGTCGCTCTCGACGTCGTCGGCGCCGGCCTCGATGGCCGCTTCCATCACCTTGTCTTCAGAGCCTGCGGAAGCCGGATAGGTGATTTCGCCGACGCGGTCGAACATGAATCCGACCGAGCCGGTTTCACCCAGGGCACCACCGTTCTTCGAGAAGTACGAGCGCACGTTCGAGGCAGTGCGGTTGCGATTGTCGGTCAGCGCCTCGACAATGACGGCAACGCCACCGGGGCCATAGCCTTCATAGCGGATTTCGTCATAGTTCTCGCCGTCGCTGCCCTGCGCCTTCTTGATGGCGCGGTCGATATTGTCCTTGGGCATGGACTGGGCGCGGGCATTGGCCACGGCCAGGCGCAGACGGGCGTTGAAGGCCGGATCGGGCATGCCCATCTTGGCGGCCACGGTGATTTCGCGGGCCAGCTTGGAAAAGACCTTCGAGCGCGCCGCGTCCGACTTGCCCTTGCGGTGCATGATGTTTTTGGCGTGGGAATGGCCAGCCATGAGAGACCTCGGATATGCAATTTCAGAATTTCGGCATGGCTTATAGGGGGCCGGAAGCCAAAAATAAAGCGCCCGCCCCGACTGTGAAGCCGGGCGGGCGCAGATTTGGCGGCGACGATCAACCCGGATCGTGCTTGTTCCAGATGCCTTGATCGATCTTTCCAGCCAGCTCGGGATAGTCCGCTGCATGGAACAACGGCACCTTGCCCGCCTTGCGCTGCGCCCGGTAGTCGCGGGTCAGCTTGACCACGGTCCCCGACAAAAGAACGATGGCGATGAGATTGACCGTGGCCATCAGCCCCATGGACGCATCAGCCGCGTTGAAGACCGTCGCCACGCTCTCATAGGCCCCCCAGACAACCATGGCGAGCACGCCCACACGCAACACTGTGAGCCCCGGCATGTTGCCGACCCTGAGGAAAGTCATGGCATTTTCGGCGTAGGAATAGTTGCCGATGATCGAGGTGAAGGCGAAGAACAGGATGGCGATGGCAATGAAATATTGCCCCGCCCCGCCAATGTGAACCGTCATGGCCGCCTGGGTCAACGGCGTGCCGGTCAATTCACTGCCGGGCACCATTACGCCCGAGAGCAGGATCATCAGCGCCGTGGCAGTGCAGATGAGGATCGTGTCGATGAACACGCCCAGCGCCTGCACGAAGCCCTGCGAGGAGGGGTGATGCGGATCGGGCGTCGCAACAGCGGCGATATTGGGCGCTGAGCCCATGCCCGCTTCGTTGGAGAAAAGGCCCCGCTTGACCCCGTTGAGCAGGGCACCGGCAAGCCCGCCTCCGGCGGCATCGAGCCCAAAGGCGCTCTGCACGATCGTGCCGAGCAGCCCTGGGATCTCGCCGATATGGACGACGACCACATAGAGCGCCACCAGCAGGTAGATGACCGCCATGAAGGGCACGATGATCTCGGCAACGCGCGCGATCTGCTTGATGCCCCCAAAAATGACAATGCCCGTCAGCACGGCCAAAGCCACCCCAACCCAGAGCTTGTCAAAACCGAAGGCGCCCTGCATGGCGTCAGCGATGGAATTGGCCTGCACCGCATTGAAGACGAGCCCGAAGGCCAGGATCAGGCAGACCGAGAAGATCGCCCCGGCCCAGGGCGCGCCAAGGCCTTTGGCGATATAGAAGGCTGGACCACCGCGATATTCGCCGTCTTCGTTCCGGGTCTTGTAGAGCTGGGCCAAGGTGGATTCGGAATAGGCCGTGGCCATGCCCACCAGCGCCACCATCCACATCCAGAAAATTGCGCCAGGCCCGCCCAGATAAAGCGCCACCGCCACGCCCGCCAAATTTCCCGTGCCCACACGGGACGCCAGCGAGGTGCAGAGCGCCTGGAAGGGCGTGATGCCAGCGCTGTCGCCCTTTTTCGAGCCCAGCACGGAGCGGAACATTTCACCGAAATTGACGAACTGGATGAAACCCAGCCGCACGGTGAAGAACAGGCCTACAGCCAGGAGGCCATAGATCAGGACATAGCCCCAGAAAATGTCGTTGAGAAAATTGATGATCGGATCGAGCATTGCCCCACTTCCCTCATGCGTGGACGATTGATCGGCACGTCACGCCGCATCCGGGGCCATTTCTCTCTTTCCAGCCAATGTGTTTGTCTGCACCCCAGGCGCAACGCCCTGATCGGACCCCAATTCCGCAGTCCGGGCAAGGGGGAATTCTCCCGATATGGGCTCAGTCCTCTGGAAATTCGGGCAGCATCTGGCTGAGCACACCGCCCACCCGCAACGGCGCCACGAAGCGGGCCAGCCCGGTCCTCGGATCGGTCTCGACCACGACGCCGCAAAGGGTGGCCTCGCCTTCGGCCGGGGTGAAACGGCCATTGGGAATGCCGGTGAGGAAGCGGTTGAGCGGCTCGTCGGTCTCGGTGCCGATAATGCTGTCAAAGTCACCACACATGCCGGCATCGGCCATGAAGGCGGTGCCGTTGCGGAGCACGCGGTGGTCGGCCGTGGGGATGTGGGTATGGGTGCCCACGACCAGGGTCGCGCGGCCATCCAGGTAATGCCCCATGGCCTGGATTTCCGAGGTCGCTTCGGTATGGAAGTCGACGATGACCGCATCGGCCACTTCGCCCAGCGGCGCTTCGGCAATGGCAGCCTCGACGGCCCGGAACGGATCATCGATGGGAGGCATGAAGACCCGTCCCAGTGCGTTGACCACCAGCACGCGGTGGCCATTGCGCCCCTCGACCATCATGGCGCCGCGGCCCGGCGTGCCTTGGGGATAGTTGATCGGACGGATCAGGGTTGGCTCGCGCTCGATATAGGTCAGGGCCTCGCGCTGGTCGAAGGCGTGGTCCCCCAGGGTGACGATATCGGCGCCAGCATCGCGCAGGGCCTGGAAATGGCTCTCGATCAGCCCCTTTCCATGACTGGCATTCTCACCATTGACCACCACGAAATCGAAGCCGTAACGGGCGATCAGCCCCGGCAGGCGTTCGGCCACACCGTCACGCCCGGAGCGGCCCATCACATCGCCCAGAAACAACAGCCTCATGCGGCAGAACCGAAGAAGCGCACGCCGTTTTCGGTGACGATGGCATCGAGCGGCACGTCATGCGGCTCGCGCGGAATATGCGGCAGTTCCTGGGCCGCGAAAGCCAGGCCCACCAGCATCGGCTTCCTGGGCAGCACGGCAAGGGTGCGGTCATAATAGCCGCCGCCATAGCCAAGGCGGGTGCCTTCGCTGTCAAAGCCGAGCAGCGGCATCAGGACGATGTCGGGCGCGGCCCGCGGGGCCAGGTCGGAGGGCGCGAGCGTGCCGAAGCCCGCTTCATAAAGCGGCGCGTCGGCCTCCCAGACGCGCAGGTCAAGCGGGGCCTCGTCGCCCTCGACCACGGGCAGGACGACTTTCTGGCCGCTGTCCATCAGGCGTATGAGAATGGGCTGGCAATCGAGCTCGTCGCGGATGCGCCAGTAGCCGGCAATCACATCCTCGGGCGCATAGGCGATGGATTCGAAGAAATGCGTGGCGACGGCCTTGGCCGCCTCGGCCCGGACCTCGTCGGAGAGCGCGGCGCGCACCGCATGAGCATCCTTGCGCAGGTCGGCCTTCACCGCTTCGATCGCCTCGTCCGCCATGCGCCCTCGTCAGTGTTCAATTCGGTGCCGCCCTGGCCGTGGGACTTGCGATCCCGGGAACCTACATACGTAGGTGGGCGCCGTATGTCCGAGCCCACGGGCCCGGTCAGGGACAGCTCCCTTAGGATCGATTAAGGCCCCGGGGATATGTGTGTCCTCACGCACCGGGCAGCGGATAGAGATATAGGCGTTT
>CAMLKN010000102.1 GCA_946480655.1 uncultured Devosia sp.
AGGCACTGGGCGTTGGTGGCTTCACCGAACTGGAACAGGCCACAGGAATTGTTATTGCCGTTCTGGTTGATCGTGCCGTTGTGGCCATTGCCTTCCTGCCAGATCAGGCCGTGATTGCCCGACCCGTTCTGGTTGAAACCAGCCGAATTTCCCGAGCCGTTCTGGTAGCCATTGGCACCGGAGGCCGAGAGGCCCTGCATCAGCGAGAACATCTTGAGCCCCATGCCCAGGGCCTGGGCCTGGTCCGGATCGGTGGGGGTGAAGCCGATGGCGATCTGGCCAGCGGCCATGGCCGGGGCTGCGGACAGGCCGATCAGGGTTGCGGTCACGGCGGCGGCGACGGTTCTGGCGAAGCGAGTGGTCATTCTGAAGTCTCCCGAAATGGTGTTGCGTTCCCTGTGCCGGGGTGTTCCCGGCTGTTGAAATGACCCTATTCGGGGCGGCCTGAACCGGTTCGGAGCGGCGCATTCAGGCAGCGTTCATTCGAGGGGACCTGGACCCGGTCCGGGCAAAAAAAGACCCTGCCGGAGCAGGGTCAGTGGGGAAGGATGGGGCTATTTGTTCACGTGCGGACGGCCAGGGGGGTGGAGCAATCGAGGCGCTTGCCATCGGCCGAAACGGTGAAATCCACATCGACGCTGGACCCGGCATTGACCATGACCTTTCCCAGCGAAACCGCGGTTCCCGCCGCGGCAGAGAACTGGCCGCCCTGGCTGACATTGGTGGAACCGCCAGGGCCGCTGCTCCTGAGCGCAAAACGATATTCACCCGAAAGAGCAGTGGGCGATTGAAAGACGCCTTCGACCACGAGCATGCCACTCTGGGTCGCTGTGCTGACGCCGCAGGCCAGATCCGTACCCGGGCTGGCGCTGTTCGCATTGGCGGCGACGCCCGCAGTGCCCAGGGCTATCACGGCGAGAAGTCCAGCTAACATTCTGGAATGAAGCATTTTTTCCTCCTCGGGAAAACGGGGCCGACAGGGTCGGCCCCGGCTGGATCGGTTACGGGCAGACCTGGACGAAGGCGCTCACATTGTTCGAGCCATGCTGGACCATGTTGGCATTGCAGCCATTGCCCACCTGCACGCCGGCGGCGACATTGCCGTTGCCGTCCTGGGTCAGGATGGCGTTGTGGTTGTCGCCGAACTGGCCGACACCAGCCTGATTGTTCCAGCCGTCCTGCCAAACATCGCCGTAGTTGCTGTTGCCCTGCTGGCCGATGGCGGAGGTGTTGTTGCCGCCGTTCTGGTTGGAAATACCGGTGTTCCAGGCGCCGTTCTGGTAAGCGCCGAACTTGTTGTTCCAGCCGGCCTGGCCGCCGCCGACGGCATTGCCAAAGCCGTACTGTTCGATGAAGAGGCTGTTCGCCATGGCGGGGGCGGCAGCGCCGATGATGGCGGTGGCGGTCAGGGCGGTGATGAGAAGCTTGCGGATCATTTTGACGTCTCCTTGGGTCTGGGGCTGCGGTCCCTCCGACCGCGTTGTTGATGGAGACTGTTCTAAGGGACTGATTTGGAACCGTGCCTGAAGCGGGGATTCAGATCGGGTTCATAAACCAAAAAGCGACGGAACTGATTCCGTCGCTTCCGATAGAATTATGAAAAATAACGAGAATTATGTGCCGTAGCGCTTCTTCAAGTGGGCCTTGAAGTGGTCAGCATTGAGCGGTTCGCCCGTGGCGCGGGTGATGAGGTCCGGCGTCGAATAGCGCGACGCCTGGCTCCAGACCTTGTCGGCGCGCCACTGGTTGATGGCAGCGAACTCTCCCTTGCGCATCTGTTCGCGCATGTCTGGTACATCCTTGGCCATGGCCGCACCCAGTTGCGCCGCGATCATGGCGCCCAGCGTGTAGCTGGGGAAGTAGCCAAAGGCACCACCGGGCCAATGGACGTCCTGCATGGGACCATCCTTGGGATCGTTAATGGTCGAAATGCCCAGATACTCGGTCATCTTGGCATCCCAGGCCTCTGGTATCTGGCTGGCCTCAAGCTTGCCGGAGACGAGATCCTGCTCCAATTCGTAGCGCAGGATCACATGCAGCGGGTATGTGACCTCGTCGGCATCGACGCGGATATAGCCGCGCTCGACGAAATTGACCTCGTTGAGCACATCGGCAACGTCCCACCCGGCGATCGCCTCTTCGCCCAGATGCTGATGGACCAGTGGCAGCATAAAGTCCCAGAATTCGGGGCTGCGGGCGAGTTGCATCTCAACGAACAGGCTTTGGCTTTCATGCATGCCCATGCCGCGCGCCTTGCCGAGCGGCCAATGCGACCAGTTCTTGGGGAGCCCCTGTTCGTAGAGGGCATGACCGGTTTCGTGCAGCACACCCATCAGCGAGGAGAGGAATTCATCGGTGCGGTAGCGCGTGGTCATGCGCACGTCGGTGGGCACGCCGCCACAGAAGGGGTGGTGGGAGACAGCCAGTGAGCCATGAGTGAAGTCGAAGCCGACGGCCCGCATGGCGGCGAGGCCCAGTTCTCGCTGCCGCTCGATGGGGAAGGGGCCGTTGAGCGCCCTGCGCGGCCGTGCGGCAAGGCGCCTCTCCTGCGCAGAGAGTGCCGTGGGGACGAAGTCCTTGAGGAAGCTCTTCAAATCGGCAAACACCGCATCGATGTCGGCAGTGCGATTGCCCGGGTCGTATTGGTCCATAAGGGCATCATAAGGGGCGAGACCGGTTGCCGCCGAGCGCAGCGCTGCTTCCTGGCGGACGAGCGCCACCACGCCCTCCAGCGCCGGCAGAAAGCTGTCCCAGTCGCCCTTGGCGCGCAGGTCGCGCCAGAGCTGTTCGGACCGCATGGTGGCTGCGGTGCGGCGCTCGACGAACTCGGTGGGCAGGCAAGTGGCATTGATATAGCTGCGCTCGAACTCGTTCACAGCGATCGCCTGGTCCGGCGTCAACTCCTCCTGGCGGGCCGCCTCGATCCAATCGGCAATGTGCGGCGCGGTGGCCTGGGCGTGATACATGCCGGCCAGGTTTGCCATGGCCTCGGCCCGCTTTTCGCCCCCGCCGATGGCCATATGGGTCGCTTCGTCGGCGCCAAGGATGGAAAGGGCGTGTTCGAGCGCTTCGAGCTTGCGGCCGAGATCATCGAGTTTCTGGAAAGACATGTCGGGCTCCGGATCAGGGTGCCCGATCTGTTTCACAGCCCGCCGGGGTGATCAAGGCCGGTCGGATGGCGGTCGCCTGTCGCTCCGGCCCGCGCCGAGGGCAATGGCGAGGGCTATGCCGATCGCGATGCCGACACCAATGCCCACGGCGATATTGTCCATCGCGACGCCGATCCCCACACCGATAGCGATGCCGATGGAAATGCCGGTTGCAAGGTTCATCTCACCCTCCTTCGCTCCTTATCCCAACTCCAAAGCGATGGATCCGTTGCAAAAAAGGGAGAGGCGCAGCCGGGGAAGCTGCGCCTCGGGGAGATCGGGTTCCGGGCCTGGGAAGCGGGAACCCGCAGGGATAAGGCCCGGCACATTCTGCGCTTTGGGCCGTGCCGTTCCATTCTGGACCGGCCGGGGGAAACGGCGGCGCTTATGGGGATTGCGCCGCCGGAGGGGGTTAGAAGGGCAGGATCGCGTCGAGTGCCTGCTGGCCGTAGCGCGGCTGCTGCACGTCGGTGATCTGGCCGCGCCCACCGTATGAGATGCGCGCTTCGGCGATCTTGGTGGAGGGGATGGTGTTGTTGGCCTGGATATCGGAGGGGCGCACAATGCCGGCGACGATCAGGTCGCGAACCTCGAAGTTTACCCGAACTTCCTGCCGTCCCTCGATGACCAGGTTGCCATTGGGCAGGACCTGGGTGACCACGGCGGCAACCGAGGTTTCCAGCGCTTCGCTGCGGTTGACCGAACCATTGCCCGCATCCTTGATGCCCGAGCTGAAGTCGATGGCGGCCTGTGGATCGACATTGAGAGAAGCCGCGTCGGTGGCATTGGAGAAGACGGCGCCGAACAGGCCGCCCATGCCGGCCGAATTGGTGGAGTTGCGATTGCGCTGGGTGGAATTGTTGATCTGGGCACTGTCGTCGATGGTCACCATGACGGTGAGGATGTCGCCGACGCGGTGGGCGCGCTCGTCCTTGAAGAAGCCCTTTGCTGACGTCCGGTAGAGCGAATTGGCCTGGTAGGTGTCAGCGATTGGCTCGGGCATGGGCATGCGCACCGGCTGGTAGCCGGCCGTCGTGGTCGGGTCGGCTATAGCGGTGAGGACAGGAGCCTGACCTACATTGGCAAGGCGGTCCATGGTGCTGCAGGCGCCCAGTGTGAGCGTGAGGGTCAGGACGGTGGCGATCTTGGCGATGTTCATTTTCATCTGTCCTGAGTTTAGAGGCCGGCGAGGGTCATGGGGGCGGAGGAGACTTCCACCGCTCCCGGTGCAATGACATTGGCGCTGATCACGCGGCGGGAAACCAGGTTGAGAACCTGCAGCGGGGCGCCGGTGGCGGCGCCGGTAACGGCCTGGCCCTTGACGGTCAGGGTTAGCGGGCCCTGACGGTAGTAAATGGTGACGAGATCATTCTTGGCGACTGCGAGCGGGGTGCTGACATCGCTCGCCCGCAGCAGCATGCCGTCCCGGCTCTGGCGGTTAAGCGCCATGCCCACGAGCTGTTCCAAGGAGGCCACGCCCTGGGCGTCGGCCTGCTGGATCGGCAGCGGCCGCATCACGATGTGCTCAGGGCGCAGGACCGTTCCCGCCGGAAGCCCGGCGACCAGGTGCGGGGCTTCGATGCTGACTTCGATCGTGCCGGTGAGGTCGAGCGGACGGTCGATGCCGGCCAGCTGGAAGCGCGCGGAGAAGGTGCCATTGCCCGGCAGGTAGCGCAGGCTTTCCAGTCGAGCGGGGGTGTCGGATGTGGCGACGCTGATCGCATCCACGGGGGAGGCGAAGAGCATGTTGGCGCTCATTCCGTTGCCCAGGATGCCGCGATTGCGCAGGTCATCGGCGATCAGGCCGGCCAGCATTTCGTGGTCGACCACGATCGCTGCGCGAGAAACACGGACCTGGGTCAGGCCATTGATGTCGAACTGGGTGAGGCCGATGCGGGCCGTGGCCGAACGCACGGCAGCCAAGTCCACATTGCCGGTGGTGCCGGGCAGGGGGGCGCGGAAAAGGGGCTGTTCGGCCAGCACGCCCGCATCCTCGAACATGTCGCCCACAGTGACGACCGGCGCGTTGACAGTGACCTCGGACCTGAGGACAGGCGCGGCGAGGGCATTCCCGGTGGGCGCCAGGATTGCAAAAGTGAAGAGGATTGCGCGGAGCGATGTCATGATCATTCTCCTCAGCTCAGCTGGCTCGTGGCCTGCATCATCTGGTCGGCGCCCGAGATGACGCGTGCGTTCATCTCGTAAGCGCGCTGGGCCGCGATGAGGTCGGCGATTTCGGTGACTGAATTGACGTTGGCCATTTCGAGGTAGCCCTGGAGCAGGTCGCCGGTACCATCGGCATTGGGCACGCCGACCTGGGCCGCCCCGCTGGCTGCGGTTTCCAGGAACAGGTTGTCACCCATGGATTCGAGGCCAGACTTGTTGACGAAGCGGGCCAGCTGCAACTGGCCAATCTGGGTAGGGACGGTATCCGTGCCGACGAAGGCTTCAATTGTGCCGTCGGGAGAAATTGAGACGCCGCGTGCGTCGCCGGGAATAGTGACGCCCGGGTCAACGGGATAGCCGCTGGAGGTGACCAGCGTGCCGTCGGCGTTGCGTTCGAAGGACCCATCCCGGGTATAGGCGGTGCGGCCATCCGGCAGTTGGATCATGAAGAAGCCTTCGCCACGGATGGCGACGTCCAGCTCGCCCTCGGTCATGTTGACCGAGCCCTGGCTCATCACGCGGGGCGTGGCGATGGTGCGTACGCCAGAGCCGATCTCGAGACCGGCCGGAACCATGGTGCCCTGGTCGGATGTCTGCGAGCCGGCGCGGGTGATCTGCTGGTAGAGCAGGTCCTGGAACTCTGCACGCTGCCGCTTGTAGCCGGTGGTGCGCATGTTCGCGATATTGTTGGAAATGACTTCGACATTGCGTTCCTGGGCGCCCATGCCGGTCGATGCGATATAGAGAGCTTTCATGGCGGTTCGTCCTCAGGTTCAGGCGTTGGCGTCGCCGAGACGCTGGATGGCGGTACGGCGCAGGTCATCCTGCTTTTGCGCCAGCGAAGCAGCCGATTCATAGGCACGCTGCACGCGGATCATTTCCGCCATTTCGGTGACGCCCGAGACGTTGGAGCGTTCGACATGGCCCTGCATGACGCGGGTATTGGTGGCAATTTGCGGCTCACCGCCGGAAAAGAGGTTGGAGCCCTCCCGCTTGAGGGTCTGGGCATTGGCAAATTCGACGATGCGCAATTGTCCCTTGGCGCCGGCACTGGAAGCAATTGAGCCGTCGGCTGCGATGGTGATGCCGACCTCTTCCGGGCCGAAGGTGATGGGGCCACCGGTACCAAGGACGGGATTGCCGGACAGATCGACGAGCGTGCCCTGGTTGTTGAGCTGGAACGAACCGGCGCGGGTCCAGCGCTCGCCGGCGGCGGTCTGCACCGCGAAGAAGCCTTCGCCATTGAGCGCCACATCCAGTTCATTGCCCGTCTGGACCACGGCGCCGCCCTGGAGGTCGTGGACGGTGGCCCAGTCCTGCACATAGGACAGCGGCTGGTCGATGCTGGGGAAGTCATTATCGCTGGCTATCGGCATCACATATTCCTCAAAGAGGATCTGTTCAGCCTTGAAACCGGTGGTGTTGAGGTTGGCGATGTTGTTCGCCACCACATCCATCTGGCGCTGCAGGGCGATCTGCCTGCTCAAGCCGATGAGTTGCGCATTTTCGATCATGACAGTCCCCGGTCTGGTCCCCGATGCGACCCGCTTCCCCAAGCTGGCCGCCTCGCCCATTTACTTTGCAGAAACCATGCCAGATCGGAACATTGAATAAAATCAATGGCTTATTTGGGCATCCTGGGTAACAGTCGGCAGACCTTGCCGTTGCAATCGGCAAGAACTACCCGGCAAAAACTGCCGCGTTTGGGTGAATTGTAACTCTTCGTTAACCAACTGAGCCTTAGCTGGACGGGAAGCCGGAATCGACCGGAATTGCGGGCATTTGACAGGGCTCTTACATGGCTGCGGAAGCAGAAGTTGGAACAGAGACGCCGGCCAAGAAGGGCATTCCCAAGCTCTTCATCATCATTGGTGCGGCCGTGGTTGTCCTGCTTCTGGCCGGTGGCGGGCTGTTTTTCTTCCTGTCGTCGTCGGGTGGTGGCGACGCGGCTGCCGGCGGCCATGGCGAGGCCGTTGAGGCGGGCGAAGCGGCGCACGATACGTTCATTTTCAATCTGCCGCCGATGATGGTGAACCTCAATTCGGAGGGTGAGGCCGCTTCCTTCATGAAGCTGACCATCGCCCTGGAGGTCGCTGATGAACACATGATGACCGAAATCCAACCGCGGCTGGCCAAGGTCATCGATGCTTTCCAGGTCTACCTGCGCGAATTGCGCAAGAGTGACCTCGAAGGATCGGCGGGCATCTATCGCCTCAAGGAAGAGCTGCTGCGCCGGGTCAACCTGGCGATCTATCCCGCGCATGTGGAGAGCGTGCTCTTCAAGGAAATTCTGGTGCAGTAATGGCCGGGCCGAGCGATCAGGACAAGCTGAGCGACGACTGGGGGCTGGAGGATCTCGACGCGGCTCCGGCCGGTGAGGCCGCGCCCGAACTCGACGAGAGCGCCATGACCGACGAGGAGCGTGCCGCTGCGGCTGCTGCCGAATGGGCGGCCATGCTCGAGGGCGGCGACGGCGACGGCGAGGG
>CAMLKN010000103.1 GCA_946480655.1 uncultured Devosia sp.
TTCCTTGCCGGTCGAGGTCTTGATGAAATCGGCGCCGGCCAGCATGCAGACGAGGCTCGCCTTGGCGATATTGGTTTGGGTGGCCAGTTCGCCCGTGCCCAGGATGGTCTTGATATGCGCGTCGCCGCAGGCCTTGCGGAAGGCTTTGACCTGGTCATAAAGCGCCTGCCAGTCGCCGCGCAGCACCATGCCGCGCTCGATGACGATGTCGATTTCCTTGGCACCATCCTTCACCGAGGCCTCGATCTCGGCGATCTTGGTTTCCACCGGCGCAAGGCCGTGCGGGAAGGCGGTGGACACGGCCGCGACCGGAATTCCTGTTCCTTCCAGGGCCTTAACGGCGGTGCCGACAAAGGTGTGGTAGACGCAGACGGCGCCGGGCAGGATGCGGCGATTGCCCATGCCGAGCTGGTCGAGGATATCGCGGCGGATGGGGTTGCGGGCCTTGGCGCAGAGGCGCTCGACGCGGCCGGGCGTGTCGTCAGCATTGAGCGTCGTCAGATCCATCAGCGTTATGGCCTTCAGAAGCCACGCCAATTGATAGTCCTTCTTGACCGTGCGGCGGGCGCCGATGGTGCCGGCGCGACGCTCGAGGGCCGAGCGGTTCATGCGGACGCGTTCGACCCAGTCGAGGTCCAGGGGGTATCCAGGATTGCGTTTATGAACGGGTTCTGAGCGGGTTGTATCGACGACCTTGAGACTCATAGTTCCTCCACCAATGCGGGGATCAGTTTCTTGAGTTTTTCAGCCCCCTGAACGGCCATGTGCTTGGTGTGCTCATGGCTGATATTTTCATTCGACAGGCCTGCGCCCATATTGGTGATGGACGAGCAGGCCCAAACCTTCATCCCCAGGAACCGCCCGAGAATGACTTCGGGTGCCGTGGACATGCCCACGGCATTGGCGCCCAGGCGCATGGCCATCTGGATTTCGGCGACGGTCTCGAAGCTGGGGCCAGAGTACCACAGATAGACCCCTTCCCCGAGCGCATAGTCGAAGCGCTGCGCCAGCGCGGTCGCCTTGGCGCGCAACTCGAGGTCGTAGCAGTTGACCATGTTCACAAAGCGGCGGTCCGTGGGCTCGCCGATCAGCGGGTTCATGCCGGCATAGTTGATGTGGTCGGCAATCAGCATCAGGTCACCCGGCTGGAAGCGCTGGTCCACCGAGCCGGCTGAGTTGGTCAGCAGCAGGGTTTCGGCGCCGAGATCGGCCATGGTTTCCAGCGCCGGACGCATGGCAGCGGCATTGCCGTGCTCATAATAGTGTTCACGACCGGTCAGCACGGCGATGCGCTTGCCGCTCATCGTGCCGACAATGAGGTCGCGGCCATGGCCGGAGACTCCGGTGCCGGGAAAACCCTTCAATTCCGAATAGGGAATGAGGACCTTGTCTTCCATCAGTTCGCCAATGGCCGAGAGGCCTGAGCCGAGCACCAAGGCGGCGGCGATGGGCTCGCTGCCGGCGATCTTGCGAATGGTCTTTGCGGACTTGCTCATTTCTTGAGATGACCCGGTCCGAAAGAATGGGGCAGCAATTGTTCGAGCGTCTGCACCAGCGGGCTGCCATCCACGCCATGCGAGATGATCGCGACGTCGGGATCGGCGAACTCGCGAATGCGCTGGCGGCAGCCGCCGCAGGGAGTAACGGGCTCAGTGCCGGGTCCAGTGACATAGACGCGACGGATGCGCTTGCCGCCGCCAGCCAGCATGGCGGCAATGGCGCTTGGCTCGGCACAATTGCCGACCGGATAGGCCGCGTTCTCGACATTGCAGCCGGCATAGATCTTGCCGTCATCGGCGAGGATCGCGGCGCCAACCTGGAACTTCGAATAAGGCGCGTAGGCTCGCGCGCGTACGGCTTCGGCGGCCTCGAAGAGGGCCTTGTCAATCTCTTGCATGGTCATCGCTTTCAGCGCCAGGCTCCGGACCTAGCGCTCCTTCGTATAGGGTATACCGGCCGCCTTGGGCGCGACGGCGCGGCCGATGAAGCCGGCCAGCAGCACGACAGTGAGGACATAGGGCAGTGCCTGGATGGCCTGCACCGGCACTTCGCCGATAATGGGGAAGACCTGGCCCTGGATGCGGAACTGCACCGCATCGAGGAAGCCAAACATGAGGCACACGAGAAGCGCTGGCCCCGGCCGCCATTTGGCGAAGATCAGCGCCGCCAGGGCGATATAGCCGCGGCCAGCCGACATGTTGTTGTTGAAGCCCGCCGACTGGGCGATCGAGAGATAGGCGCCGCCAATGCCCACCAGCACGGCGGTGATGATCAGCGCCTGATAGCGCAGGCGGGTCACCGAAATACCGGCTGTGTCGATGGCTTTGGGATTTTCACCCACGGCCCGCAGCCTCAAACCGAAGCGGGTGCGGAACAGCACCCATGCCGTCAGCGGCACGGCGATGAAGGCCGCATAGGTGATGATATTGTGTCCCGAGATCAGCTCCCAGTAGATCTGGCCGATGACCGGCACTTCGCGCAATTCATTGGCGAAGGGCAGCGTGATCGGGTTGAACCGCTGGTCGCCGGTCAATTGCGGGGTGTAGCCGCCGCGCTTGAACCAGGACTGGCCGAGGAAGGTGGTGAGACCGGCTGCCAGGAAGTTGAGCGCCACGCCGGAAATGGTCTGGTTGCCCTTGAAGTTGATCGAGGCCAGGCCATGAATGCCCGAGAACATCAGCGCGGCGGCCACACCGGCCAAGAGGCCCAGCCAGGCCGAGCCGGTGACGGCGGACATGGAAGCGGCGGCAAAAGCGCCGGCCAGCAGTTTGCCCTCAAGACCGATATCGACGATGCCGGCACGTTCCGAATAAAGGCCAGCAAGACACGCCAGGATCAGCGGCACCGCCAGACGCACGGTGGAATCGAGGATCAGGGTAATGTCGACGAGAAAGGCGTCCATCATTTGGCTCCCGTCGCTGTGTCGGGCCGGGCCAGCACGCGCGCCAACGGGCCGCGCAGCATGTCGCCCATGGCGCCGGTGAAGAGAATGACCAGGGCCTGGATCGTCACGATCATTTCGCGGGTTATGCCCGGCATCTGGAAGGCCAGTTCCTGGCCACCCTGGTAGAGGATGCCGAAGAGCAGCGCCGAAAGGCCGACGCCGATCGGATGGCCCTTGCCCATGAAAGCCACGGCGATACCCACAAAGCCCGCGCCGTTGACGAAATTGAGGATGAGGCGCCCCTGCACGCCGCCCACATTGTTGACCGCGACCATGGCCGCCAGCATGCCGGCCATGGCCATGACGATCATGATCATCTTCTGGTTGGAGATGCCGGCATAGTTGGCCGCCACCGGGTTGTGCCCCAGGGCGCGAACGGCATAGCCGAACTTGGTGCGCCAGATCAGCCAATAGACGAGGAACAGCGCCGCAATGGCGATGAAGAAGGTGAGGTTGACCGGCGAGTTCTTGAACAGCTCGATGAAGGTCCTGAGCTGCGGCACGCGGGTAATGGCTTCAAGCGGCGCGCTTTCATCGGAATTGACACCCTCGGGCTTCAGGACGCGGCTGATGAGGAAGCCCATCATGGCCGTGGCGATGAAGTTGAAAAGGATGGTGGTGATGACGATATGGCTGCCGCGCTTGGCCTGCAGATAGCCGGGTATGAAGGCCCAGGCAGCGCCGAAAAGAGCACCGCAGACAATCATCAGCGGGAAAACCAGGGCCCAGTGCATGCCATTGAGCGCCAGGCCAATCAGAATGACACCCAGGCCGGCGACATAGGCCTGGCCCTCAGGCCCGATATTGAACAGGCCCGCATGATAGGCCAGAGACACGGCAAGCCCGGCAAAGATGAAGTCGGTGGTGTAGTAGAGCGTGTAGCCAAAGCCGGCGCCATAACCAAAGGCGCCATAGAGCATGATGCCCACGGCCTGCAGCGGGTTCTGCCCGACGGCCAGCACGATAAGGCCGCCCACGAGGAAGGCCAGCACGACATTGAGCAGGGGCAGCAGGATTACATCGGCCCAGCGTGGCAATGGGGTCATCAGTTGGTATCCCTGCCAGAATTGTCCTTGGGGCTCATTTTCACGAGCGTCTGCTGCACCGGCGTCTCGTGCGCGGGGAGCGTGCCCGGTTCAGTCACGGCGCGATCCGGATGCGAGCCGGTCATCAAGAGGCCCAGTTCGGTCTCGTCGGCGGTGGCCGGATCGGCCTCGCCCACGATATGGCCGTCGAACAGCACCAGGATGCGGTCCGAAAGCGAGCGGATTTCGTCCAGTTCCACCGAGACGAGCAGGATGGCCTTGCCCGCATCGCGCATCTTGATGATCTGGTTGTGGATGAATTCGATGGCGCCGATATCGACGCCGCGGGTCGGCTGGCCGACGATCAGCACGTCCGGGTCGCGCTCCATTTCGCGCGCCAGCACGATCTTCTGCTGGTTGCCGCCGGAAAAGTTGGACGACTTGAGATCGAGATTGGCAGGGCGGACGTCGAACTTCCTGAGATATTCCTCGGCAGTGGCGCGGGCCTTGGCAATATCGAGTCCCAGCCCGTCGCCATAACTGTCCTGGTAGCCCAGGATGGCGTTTTCCCAGGCCATGAAATTGGTGACCAGACCCATGCGCAAGCGGTCCTCTGGCACATGGGCGAGACCTTCGGCGCGCGCACGGGCAGCGCCATCGTCGCCATAGAGCTCCAGCACCTTGCCCTTGACCGCAATCGTGCCGCCGAGCTGGTCGCGCATGCCGGCGATGGATTCGAGCAGTTCCGACTGGCCGTTGCCGGCCACGCCGGCAATGCCGACGATCTCGCCGGCGCGGACCTGGAAGCTGATGTTCTTGACGCGCGGCACCTTGAAGTCGTCGGTGACGATGAGGTTCTTGACGTCGAGCAGCACGTCGCCGGGCTTGGCCGGACCTTTCTCGACACGCAGCAACACGCGACGGCCGACCATGAGTTCAGCCAGTTCGCCGGGCGATGTGTCCTTGGTCTGCAGCGTCTTGACCATGGCGCCCTGGCGCATGACCGAGACTTCGTCGGTAATGGCCATGATCTCGCGCAGCTTGTGCGTGATCAGGATGATGGTTTTTCCTTCCTCGCGCAGCTTGCCGAGGATGCGGAACAGGTGATCGGCCTCGGCCGGCGTCAACACGCCCGTGGGCTCGTCCAGAATAAGTGTCTCGGCGCCGCGATAGAGGGCCTTCAAGATTTCAACGCGCTGCTGCTGGCCCACCGAGAGGTTCTCGATGATCGCATCGGGATCGACTTCGAGCCCGTAATCGCGCGCCAGTTGCTTCAAGTGCTCGCGGGCCTTGGTGAGCGTAGGCGCCAGCAGAGGCGAGTCCTCGGCGCCCAGCACGACGTTCTCGAGCACGCTGAAATTGTCCACCAGCATGAAGTGCTGGTGCACCATGCCGATGCCTAGCGCCAGGGCATGGCGGCTATCGGTGATCTTGTGGGCGACGCCATCGACATAGATGGTGCCACTGTCGGCCGTGTAGAAGCCGTAGAGGATCGACATCAGTGTCGATTTTCCGGCGCCGTTTTCGCCCACAATGCCATGCACCGTGCCGCGCTTGACCGCGAGGTGAATGTCCTTGTTGGCGTGAACCGGACCGAAATGCTTGTTGATGCCGACAAGCTCGATAGCGAGCGCTGAGGCAGCGGCCCCGGAGGACCGCTGCTCGTTTGTCGGGTTCAGACCTGTCATCGAAGTCCAACCCTTCTTTTGATTTGGCCTTAGAGGGCCGGGCAGGTCTTGTCGGTGCGGTAGTCGTGCACGGTGACGGCGCCCGAGATGATGTCTTCGCGGGCCTTTTCGACGGCCGCCTTCATCTCGTCGGTGATGAGCGGGGCATTGTTGTCGTCGAACGCAGCGCCAACACCTTCTTCGGCCAGACCCAGGACGATGACGCCCGGAGCCCAGGTGCCATCCTCAACGCCCTTCATGGCATTGTAGGTGGCGACGTCGACGCGCTTGAGCATCGAGGTCAGGACCGAGCCGGGATGCAGGTGGTTCTGGTTGGAGTCCACGCCGATCGAATACTTGCCGGCGTCGGCAGCGGCCTGAAGCACGCCAGCACCAGCGCCACCAGCGACCTGGTAGATCACGTCCACGCCCTGATCGAGCTGGGACTTGGCAACTTCAGTAGCCTTGACCGGGTCATTGAAGGCTTCAAAGCCGGTGCCGACATAGGTTTCGAGCACTTCGATGTCCGGGTTGACCGACTTGGCGCCCTGGGCATAGCCGCAGGCAAAGGCTTCGAGCAGGTCGAAGTTGAAGGCCGGGACAACACCGATCTTGCCCGATTCCGACTTCATGGCAGCCAGGATGCCCACGAGGTAGGAGCCTTCATGCTCCTTGAACACCACCGACTGCACGTTGGGGAGATCGACAACGGTGTCGATGATGGTGAACTTGGTATCGGGGAATTCGGGAGCGACGGCGCGCAGGGCAGTTTCCCACGAGAAGCCGGGCAGCACGATCGGGTTGTTGCCGCGCGAAGCGAACTGGCGGATGGCCTGCTCGCGCATGGCGTCGCCGGAGATTTCCAGGTCCTGATAGGCGCCGCCTTCGGCCTTGAACTTTTCGGCGCCGGTATAGGCTGCTTCGTTGAACGACTTGTCGAACTTGCCGCCGCCATCATAGACGAGGGCGCCGTCGGCCATGGCGGCACCGGCCATCAAGGCACTGAGGGCAACGCCGCCGAGAACGGCCTTGGAAAGGAAAGAAATTTTCATTGATTGAGTCTCCCTGTCTCGCACCAGCACCGGGACCAGAGCCCATGGGTCGATCTGCGTGCGCTAACAGGGGATAAAATCGTGCAATGGCCTCTGCTGCAAGAGGGGAGGCGCGAAATTTTTCCGAATGGTCAAAATTTGCGCAGGCGCCATCAGGATGATGACACGAATTGAGCAGCCTCGAGGTCAGAACCGGGCCAGCAAGGCGTCGAACATCCGGCCCAGGTCCACGTCGGCATACATGGTCGCCAGCACGGCCAGGGCGGCAATGACATAGAGGGCAAGGCTGTCGCGGGACTGTGTGGACATGATCGGGATTTGAGACAAATTGCGTTGAACCGCCTCATCTCTAGCCGATCGGCCACGGCGGAATCATGGCGCGTTTGCGATCAATTCCGACGTGGTAAAGGAAGGCTGAATGCGTCCGGGTCAGGCCGGATCCAGAGTCATGATCTCCACCCCCATGGCCGCCGCGAAGCGCTCGAAAAAGCCGTCGATGATTTTCTGCGCCGAATTGCCGACAATGGCCTTGCCCAGTTTCATGATCTGGCCCGACGCGCCACCCTTGGCGGAGAAGGAGAGGACAGTTTCCGCTCCGTCTTCGACCAGGGTAATGTCGGCGCTGCCCTCGGCCAGACCCAGAAGCCCGCCCTTCCCCCTTCCGGAGAGCGTGTAGCTCCGGGCCGGCACGACATTGGAGAGCGCCAGTTCGCCTTTGAAGACGGGTTTCACCACGCCCAGGTTGACGGTGATGGCAAGATCGAGCGTCGTGGGGCCGGACCAGTCGATATGGCTGCAGCCGGGAATGGCCGCCTTGAGCATTGCCGGATCGTTGAGGGCGTTCCAGACCGCCAGGCGATCGGCCGCGATGCGATAGCGTCCGCCAAAATCCATCAGGCACCGGCCCCCGGAACGGGGCGGACGGTCGTGGCGCTGCGCTCGCGAACCGGCATGGGCAATTTCCAACTCTTTACGTGCGGCTTTTTCGCACCAATATGGACTAAATAGTTGCCCGGGCATGCAGTTGCAATTGTCAGGCCGGGCGGCAGACGCAATC
>CAMLKN010000104.1 GCA_946480655.1 uncultured Devosia sp.
TAGAGCTTGCCGATGTTGCGGAACGCAACCGGGTCGATGCCCAGGTTGTCGAGGTGCTTGGCCTTGGGCGCCCGTCCCGCTTCAACCGCCGCCGACACAGCAGCAGCGCTGCCGAAGACGGTGGCAAAAGTGTCGAGGGTCGCAAAGAACTTGTTCTTGCGCGGGGTGCTCATTTTCCAATCCTTCCTGTCGAACCCGGATCATCCGGTTCGTTTGCATGACCGTAAGATGGGCCTGACCCGACCAATCCGGTAGGGGTTGATTGGTCACTCCAGCCATGCATTGGGGGAAGACCTTCTCCTGGGCTGATTGGGCCATGCCGAATGGTCATGGCTGGCGCCCCGTTTCATGGTTTTGGCGAGACGATTTCCTGCCAGGTCTCGAGGAAGCGCTGGCGCCGCAGCGTATCGAGGGCCACCAGAAGGCCAGGTCCCAGTGGGATCGGCTGGATCACGCCCCGTCCGCGGGCCGCAATGGCCTCGCTGGTCCACGCGCCCGAACCCTGGGGAACCACCGATCCCAGAGCGGTCGGGCCCGAGGCCACTGCCTGCCCCGTGGGAGACAGCGCAAAGTCCACAAAAGCCTTGGCGAGCTCTGCATTGGGCGCATCCCTCGGGATCAGCATGGACCGCGTCAGCACCAGCACATAGTCGTCGGGCACCACGATTTCGATCGGCGCGCCTTCCGCTTGCCGGGCAAAGGCATAGGAGCCCAGCACATTGTAACCCAGCGCCAGGCTGCCCTCGGCGACGCCATTGAGAATGGCCGGGCTCGACCCCGAGAACCGCGCATTGACCCGTCCGAAGGCATTGGCAAGCCGCCAGAAGGTCGAGGAAATTGTCTGGTCCTGCGCTGCAAGCAGATACCCCACGCCCGAAAGGCTGATGTCATAGGTCGCGATCTTGCCGCGGAATCGCTCGGTCTGGGTCTCGAGCAGTTCGGCCAGAGTCAGGTGCGTGCGCGGCACCTCTTCGTCGCTGATGAGGTCGCGATTGTAGATGATGACGGCCGGCTCGAAGGTGAAGCCGAAGACCTCGCTGCGCCAGTGCGCCCAGTCGGGCAGGGCGGAGAGATAGGGGCTGTCATAGGCCAGCGCATATCCGTCATTGGCGAGCTTCAATTGCAGGTCCGACGCCGAACTGATCAGCAGGTCCGGTTGCGTCTGCAGGGTTCCGGCGAGGAAGTTCTCGAACAGGGGCAGGGAGTCGGTCTCTTCATAGACCACCGTGACATCGCCGCGCTGGGCCTGGAAGGCCTCGATGAAATGGGCAAAGAGCGGCGTGTCGGTCACGCCAAGGATATTGAGCACGGTCTCTGATGTGCCATTGCGCGCCGGATAAACCGTCGTCGCTGCCTCGGCCGGCGTCGGGGGCAAAGCCAGCAGCGCCACCGATGCCAGCCCCGCCACCATGGCGATCGCGGCGCCGTGCCTGGTGCCTGACAGGCGGCGGTGCAGGGGGAGCCGGATCGAGACGGTGAGGCCGCCACCGGGCCGGTCGAGCAGGGCGAGGTCGCCCCCATGCGTCTTTGTCACGCGCGCGACGATGGACAGGCCAAGACCCGACCCGACCTTGCCGCTGCTGGCTTTGCCGCGCTTGAACCGCTCCAGCACATTGGGCTTTTCCGCCGCCTCGATACCCGGTCCCCGGTCGCTGACCTCCACCACGAGGCTCCCATTGTCGATGCGACCGGCGATATCCACCGGACCGTCCGAATAGACCAGGGCATTGTCCACCACATTGCGCATCATCTCGCGCAGGGCCACGCGGTCGCCGCGCAGCGGCGCATCTGCTGCTCCCGCTTCGATCGCAATGTCCAATCGCCGCGCCTGGTCCGGGTCCAGTCGCTGGCGCACGTCCTCGACCACCGCCGCCAGCGTCGTCGTCTCGATTTCGGCATTCTCCATGCGGTGCGAAATCGTGGCTTCCATCAGCAACTGGCTGACCAACTGGCTGGCCTGCACGGCGCCGGTGTGGATGCGCCCCACGCGCTTGCGCAGAGCCTCGGGGTCCTGCTCGTCCATCGCCACTTCCGCCTGTGCCCGGAGCGAAGCCAGCGGCGTGCGCACCTCATGGGCTGCCTCCGCCACCAGCCCGCTCACCCGCTCCATGGCATTGCGCAGCCGCGCCATGAACCCGTTGAGCGCCGAGACCAGGTGGTCCACTTCCTCGGGCACCGGCACGGTGATTGGGGATAAGTCATCCGGCGCGCGCGCCCGCAATTCCTGTTCCAGCTGGGTGAGCGGCGCAAACATGCGCGAAATGCCGAACCAGACCAGCCCCACCGCCAGCAGTGTCAGTGCCAGCACTGGGAGAACCGCGTTGGAGAGGATCTCCGTGGAAAGTGCCTCGCGTTGGTTCTGCGTCTCGGCCACATGGATCGTCACCCAGCCCGTGTCGCTGGCCGTCGAAATTAGCCGCCCGACGCTGGCGACGCGCACGCGTTCGCCGCGATAGGTGATATCGGCAAAATGCGGCTCGGCCGATTCTGTCTCGCCCACCTGTGCAGCCAGGTCCTCATAGCCTGTCACCGTGCGCGCATCGGGATCTTCTACCGCATAGAACACCCGATCCTGGCCGGAGAACATGGCAAAGGCCGCGAAGGGGATTTCCACCACAACGGCCTCGTCCTCCACCTGCACGGCCCCGGCAATGGTCAGCGCCGAGGCCGCCAGCAGTCGGTCGAAGGCCCGGTCGGAGGACCGTTCGGCATAGTCGCGGATAAAGACGATGAGGATCACGGCCGCCGCCAACAGCAGCGCCACGGCCAGCGCGAAGATGCGCCGCCGGATGGAAAAGGGTTTTGCCCGTGCCTCGGTCACCGAAGCCTACTCACTGACCCGCACCACATAGCCGACGCCGCGCACCGTTCCGATCTCGACATTGGCATGTTCGAGTTTCTTCCTCAGGCGCGAAATGTGCAGCTCGAGGGCGTTGATCGAGACGCTTTCGTCGAAATTGAACAGCTGGTTCATCAGCCTTTCCTTGGCCACGACCTTGCCGGCATGGGCGACGAGGATTTCGAGAAGCCGGAACTCGCGCCGCCCCAGTTCCAGCGTCTTGCCATCGACAGAGGCATTGAGACCTGCCAGGTCGAGCTCCAGATTGCCCACGCCCACCGTGCTCGATGCCTGTCCGCCTGTGCGTCGCAACAGCGCCCGCAACCGCGCTTCAAGTTCCCTCAGATCAAACGGCTTGACCAGGTAATCGTCCGCGCCCAGATCCAGCAGGCTCACCTTGTCGTCGATTTCCGAGCGCGCGGTAATGACCAGGATCGGCGCATTGAACTTGCGCTTGCGCAATTCGGCGATCAGGCTGATGCCGTCGCGATGCGGCAGCATCAGGTCGAGCGCCACGGCGTCGAACTGGTCCCCCTCGGCTGTCGGCACCACGTCGTCGCCATCCTTGACCCATTCGACCGAATGCCCGGCCGAGCGCAGGCGTTTCTCGATCGCCTCGCCCAGGTCTTCATTGTCCTCCACCAGCAAGATGCGCATGCGTCCTCCTCGGGGCGAACACTAGTCCATTGCGGGCAAAAGGGGGACCGGCAAAAGCGGCTCTTGCATAGGCTATTCGATGGAGGGGATCGACTGCCCTAAAGCCGCTGCGTGGCCGCCCGCAGCGCCACGGTCAGGGTCTGGGCCGCGCCCGCGATCATCCGATAAAGCCCGAGGACTGAATAGTCCGGTGGATCGCGATAGTCCGCCAGCATGGCTGCGGCGATGCTCTTGCCCTCGCGCACGATCCGGCGCTCGACGAGGTCCTGTCCGGCATTGGGTACACGCATGGCCGCCTCCTCATGGTTGACGAAACCTTAACGGAGGCGCCTCGGTCTGTCTTTCAGATGGTGAAGAAATGGTTACCATCCACAGCCCGAAGCGATGCTTTGATTTGCGCGTTTCCCCTTAACACAGCGGCAATCGTGCGATGGCTAGGCTTTTCGCACCTGCCACGAAAGCCCGTCCATGCCCTTCGGTACTTCCCCTGATAATGCCAAGTCGCCGCTGCTGCTCGAACGTCGCATCGCACCCCGGCGGAACACCTTCATCCAGGCCACCATCACCATGGGCTTCAGCACAGTGCCCTGTGTCGTGCGCAACGTCTCCGACAGCGGCGCCAAGCTTGAAGTGGGCCGCGTCAACACCATTCCAGACCGCTTCGACCTGGTCGTGCCCGGTCACAGGCCGCAACCTTGCCGCGTGGTCTGGCGTGCCCTGAAAGAAATCGGCGTGCAGTATCAGGGCGTGGCCGATGGTGCGGCCGCATTTGTCAACGGGCGCTGAGCCAGTTCATTTCGGCACCACCTGAAATTCACCCGGAGCGGAACCGTGCCCGGTTGTTGCGCGCTCCATGTTCAAGCTCCGCCATACCGAGCAGTTCGAGCACCGGGGTGACATAATTCGCAAACCGGCCACGGTATCCCTTTCGGAGCCCGTAGTAGCCGCCCACCGGATTGGTGTCCGACCGGGCCCAGGCCTCGACGGTTCCGTCTGTCACAGGCTTGCCTTCGTCGGCATTGCCAAGGGGAACCCAGTCGCCCCGCTCCTTGAGCATTCGAGCCAGGTCGTCGATTGCCTGCAGACGGTACGAGAGGCGCGTCGTGCCGACCTCGACGACGAGCGCGGGGGGATCGGCCTCCGGTTCCCGCCAGGCGCGGTATTCAGATGACAGGGACGGCGTCTTGAGCAACCAGGGGTCGTCCTTGGTGCCGCTGCCATAGGTGACGATATGGGTCATTCCGCCTCTCCTTGTGTGAGATTGCCTTTCGATCACACCTAAGCAATAAGCACCCTAATGCGACATCTACTGTCATAGATGAAATGCGCGCCTCCCGACTGCTTCACATTCTGCTGCTGCTCCAGAACCGTGGTCGCATGACCGCAGGCGCCCTGGCCCGGGAGCTCGAGGTCGCGCATCGCACTGTCTTGCGCGACATGGACGCGCTGACCGAGGCAGGATTGCCCATCATCACCTATCAGGGCAATCAGGGCGGCTTCGAGCTCGGCTTCAGCTATCGTACCCGGCTGACCGGCCTTGCCGCCGATGAAGCCGAAGCCCTGGCTGTGCTGCTGGACGACCCGTCGCCGCGCCTGGCCGAGCTGGGCATGGGGGACGCGGCGAGGCGTGCGGTGAGCAAGCTGCGCGAGTCGCTGCCCGACCAGGTGCGCGAGCGGGTGCGGCTGGCGAGCGAAAGGTTTCGTTTTGGGCAGGCCATGACCGGAAAGATGGACGCGCGTGTCAGCGCCATGGCAGAGGCCGTCCGGCGGCGTCTTCGGGTCCGGCTGGACGCCCGCTCGACAAAGCCGATCGAGATCCATCCTGTCGCCCTCGAATACGACGGCGCTGGTTGGGCTGTGGTCGATGGGAGGAGTGGCACCAGCCTCCCCATCGATACATGGAAGGACATAAACGTCTCAGGCCTGCCGTTCTAGGGCTCTGCGAGCGGAGTCATGCCCGAGAAGTCGTCAACCGCCGCGATCAAGCGTGCGCTGTCGCTGCTCGACGCCCATGGCCGCGGAAATCCCCCAGATCAGGCCGGCCAGCAAGAACCAGTGACGCCAATGGTCGGTGTCGATAATGGCGGACTCCAGAACCAGCATCGAGAAGGTGGCAATCACCGGGATCATCAAACGGCGATAGGGGGAGGGTCGCAACAGTCCCCGGCAGCCAAGGTACAGGGTGGCGCCAACCAGCACATAGTACAGGAGTCCGCCCCCCCAGCCATAGCCGAGCAGCACGTTGACGTAGACGTTGTGCGGCTCCTCGATGATCCGCAGGTTCCGGAACTCCAGGGGCCCTATGCCCAGTGGATTCTGCAGTGCCAGGTCGAACGCGTAGAATTGACGCCCGAAGCGGCCCGTTTCCCCCGTGTCATAGTTCTGGACCTGCAGCCGAACCTCAAGCAGTTCCGACACGGCCGGAATACTCAGGAGGCCCGCCAGGGCAACAATGAGCAGAAGCGCTCCCACGAGCATGGTGCCAAGGATCCGAAGCCTGATGCGGGTCTTGGCTTCCAGGAAGAAGCACAAGGCAACGACGATGAGCGAAGAGGCCGCAAGATGGCCCCAGGCGCCGCGCGAGAAACTGAGAAAGACACCGATGAACAGGATGACATAGACCAGGCTGCCGATGATCTGCTCTCGTCGGTCGCCCATCAGCACTTTCTGCAGGGCGAACATGGCCGGCAGGACCAGGAAAGGGCCGAAGACGTTTGGATCCTGAAATGTGCCCTTCGCCCGTCCATAGAGAGTCAGAATGTCGGAGCCTGGGATCAGTCGAAGATAACCCAGTGTCCCGGCAATGGCACACAGGACGGCACTGATGGTGTAGGCTTTCATCACCAGCCGCATCCGCTCTTCCGTCGCTTCCGCAACGAAGTTGGCGATGACGAAACTGGTGAGCAGCAGGAAGACCGTGACGATGGAGTATATCATGGCGTCCGCAATCGACGTGTAGCGGACCTGGAACACAGCAATCAGTGCGAATGGCAGAAAGCCCAGGGCAATCGCCAACAGGCCAGCGGTAGAGCGATAGATGTGCATGTTCGCTGCCAACGCCAGCGCAATCACACCAAGGAAGATGACTTCGTAGGGCGACGGCTCGATGAGAACCAGGCCCCCGGAGAATACCCAGAGAGCGACTGCAGAATTCAGCCACTTGGCCGCGCGGGAGCGCAATACGGCCAGCCCGTCAGGGACAGAACTTGAACTGAGCTGGTAGCTCACCACCGGAACCCGCACTGACCGGCGTGGCCACGCCCGCACGCAACAGAGCCGGGTCGCTCCATTCGCGCCCGGCCGTCCATCTTGCCCGCGCTCTCACGCCGATGCGCACCTTTTGTCATCAGTCGTTCGGTTCTGGAAATCTTGCAAAAACAATAGTGAGCAGAGGGTAAGCGCCCGGCGTGAACATTGCCTTAACCATGCTGCCGCCGAGGCCAGTCCTTGCTCCCTATCGCAGGCCGAGCTTGCTCAGCCGGTAGTCGAGGCTGGCCCGTGTGAGCTTGAGGTCGCGGGCGGCGCGAGACACGTTGCCGCCGTGACGGGCCAGCGCCTCACGATAGATCTTGCGTTCCATATCCTCGAAGGACTGTGGTGCGGTCTGCGTTGCGGCCTCCCCGCCATCGGCAAAGGGGCGTTGGTCCAGCTTGCCGTCCCCGGAGAGCCGCACCGAAAAGGGCGGCAGCAGTTCCGAACCGCTGAACAGGTGCACCACGTCGATATGCCCGTCATTGTCGGCATAGACGGTGCCGCGCTCGATGAGGTTCTGCAATTCACGGATATTGCCGGGATAATCGTATTTGAGCAGCGCCTCGGTGGCCCTTCGCGTGAAGCCGAGGATCTTGCGCCCATGCCGTGCTGAATAGAGGCGCAGGAAATGCGCCATGAGGAGAGGTATGTCGTCGCGCCGCTCGCGCAGCGGCGGGATCAGGATGGGAAAGACGCAGAGGCGGAAATAGAGATCCTGCCGGAAACGGCCGGCGGCCACTTCCTGCGCCAGGTCGACATTGGAGGCGGCGACCACGCGGACATTGACGGCTATGGTGCGGCTGCCGCCCACCCGCTCGATCTCCCGCTCCTGCAGGGCGCGCAAGAGCTTGCCCTGGGCCGAATAGGCAAGCGAGGCGATCTCGTCGAGAAACAGCGTGCCCCCTGAAGCGCGCTCGAAATAGCCGGCGCGTGAACTGGTGGCGCCGGTATAGGCGCCCT
>CAMLKN010000105.1 GCA_946480655.1 uncultured Devosia sp.
TTGCGCGGGCTCATTCACCGCGGCGAAGAGACGGTCCCGGCCGGGCGCGTCGGCGAGAAGCCGGTGCTCGGCCTGTCTACGAGGCTAGAAGCGCTTGGTCTGCAACTCGGGCGCCTCAAGACCGGGACGCCGGCCCGACTTGAGGGCAAGAGCATCGACTATTCCGTGCTCGAGGAGCAGCCGGGAGACACCCCGCCGGAACCATTCTCGGCACTGACGGCGGCGATCACCACGCCGCAGATCTCCTGCCACATCACGCGGACCACGGCCGAAACGCATCGGATCATTGCCGACAACCTGCATCGATCGGCCATGTATTCGGGGCGTATTCAGTCGCGCGGGCCGCGCTATTGCCCCTCCATCGAGGACAAGATCGTGCGCTTCGCTGATCGCGACAGCCATCAGATTTTCCTTGAGCCCGAGGGGCTGGACGACAGCACGGTCTATCCAAACGGGCTCTCGACGTCGCTCCCCGAAGATGTGCAGGAAACCTTCCTGCGCTCCATGCCTGGTCTTGAGCAGGTGGAGATCATTCGGCCGGGTTATGCCATCGAGTATGACTATGTCGATCCGCGCGAACTGCGGCCGACGCTGGAAGTCAAGAAGCAGCCCGGTCTCTATCTGGCCGGCCAGATCAATGGCACGACCGGCTATGAAGAAGCCGGCGCGCAGGGGCTGCTGGCCGGTGCCAATGCCGCGTTGGCCAGCAAGGGCGCCGACCCGATGATCCTCTCACGGACCGAGAGCTATCTCGGCGTCATGGTGGACGACCTCGTGACCCGCGGCGTCAGCGAACCCTATCGCATGTTCACCTCCCGCGCCGAGTTCCGCCTGCATCTGCGGGCTGACAATGCCGACCAGCGCCTGACCGATCTCGGTCTTGAGAAGGGCCTGGTGGGTGAGGCGCGCGAAGAGGCGTATCGCCGCAAATCGGCAGCGCTTAGGGCGGGCCGCCAGCTGCTCAACACGCTTTCAGCCTCGCCGAGTGAGGCCCGCAGGGCCGGTCTGACGGTCAATGAGGATGGCAAGCGCCGCTCGGCCTTCGAACTTCTGTCCTATCCGGACATCGAGGTAGATCACCTCACGCGGCTCTGGCCGGAGCTGTCGACGGTGGATCCCGCCATCATGGAGCAGGTTTCGATCGATGCGCAGTATGCCGTCTATCTCGATCGCCAGAAGGCCGATATCGAAGCGGTGCGCCGCGATGAACAACGCAGTATTCCTGATATGATCGACTATCTGGCTATTCCGGGCCTCTCGATGGAACTCCGCCAGAAGCTCAACCAGCACCGTCCGCAAACTATCGCCCAGGCCCAGGCCATGGATGGCATGACGCCTGCTGCCATTACGCTGTTGCTGGCCGTTATCCGCCGTGGCGACCTGCGCAAGGCCGGGTGATGGGCGACCTTGCCACTATCCGACCCTATGCGGATCATTTCGCCCGCCCCATCGAGCAAGTGGGTGCTGATCTGGAATCCTATGCCAAGCTTCTGGCCAAATGGCAGGCCGTGCAGAATCTTGTTTCACGTGAAACACTCGGCCAGGTATGGACACGCCATTTTGCCGACAGCCTGCAGGTTTTGGCCCTGACGAGACCGAACGATAAACTGTTCCTCGATCTTGGCAGCGGGGGTGGCTTCCCCGCTCTGCCCATGGCCATCGGCAGCAAGGGAACGGACCGGCATTTCGTGCTTATCGAACCGACGGCGCGCAAGGTCAGCTTTCTGCGCACCGTTGCCCGCGAGCTCGACCTCAATGTCACGGTCATCGGGCGGCGCAGCGACCAGATTGATTCACGTGAAACAGGCGTGCCAGACGTCATCACCTCGCGTGCTCTCGCCGCCATGCCGCAATTGTGCGCATGGATGGCGCCTTTCTTTGGTCCGAAGACCCGTGCCTTGCTGCATAAAGGACGGGAACATGTTGAAGAGCTCGCGGAATCGGGTGCGCAGTGGCACCATGACGTGGTAATAACCCAGAGTGATACCGATCCGGGCGGCGTGATCGTGACGATGACGAATTTGCGCGGAAAGTCAGTCAGTTAGAGCGCTTCGGGCAAAAGTGGCAACGGTTTTGCGGTTCGGAAGCGCGACAAGACAGTAGCGGCATACGGAGGCCAATTTGGCACCCCGGATTTTGACTTTGGCCAATCAGAAGGGTGGCGTCGGCAAGACGACGACAGCCATCAACCTGGCGACGGCGCTGGCCGCCATCGGCGAACGCGTGCTGATCGTCGACCTTGACCCGCAGGGCAATGCCTCCACGGGCCTCGGCATTTCACGCACCGATCGCGCCGTTTCGGCCTATGATGTGCTTGTGGGCGAGGCTTCTGTGCCCCAGGCGGCGATCATGACCAGCGTGCCCAATGTGGCCATCGTTCCCTCGACGATGGACCTGCTGGGTGTCGAGCTGACCATTGCCGGCCAGGCGGACCGCGCGTTCAAATTGCGCAATGCTTTCAAGCAGTTGGATGATCTGCGCATCAATGACCAGCCGGTAAGCTATATCCTTATCGACTGCCCACCCTCGCTCAACCTGCTCACGGTCAATTCGCTGGTGGCCGCCGATGCTGTGCTGGTGCCGCTGCAATGCGAGTTCTTCGCACTGGAAGGCCTCAGTCAGCTGCTTCAGACCATCGAGCAGATCCGCTCGACGCTCAATCCGCGGCTGTCGATCCAGGGCGTGGTGATGACCATGTTCGACAAGCGCAACAATCTTTCCGAGCAGGTGCTGCACGACGTGCGCAGCGAAATGGGCGATCTCGTCTATGAGACCGTCATTCCGCGCAATGTGCGTCTCAGCGAGGCCCCGTCCTACGGCAAGCCGGCGCTGCTCTACGATCTCAAATGTGCGGGAAGCCAGGCCTATCTGCGCCTCGCCACCGAAGTCATTCGCCGTGAGCGGCGTCTGGCCGCTGCCTAGGAGCCTCTGCATGACCGACAAACCCACTCGTCTCGGACGCGGCCTGGCGGCCCTGATCGGCGACATGGCGGCCATGGAAGGCGCCCGGGTGACCGAATCAGGTTCCGGCAGCAAGAAGCTGCCGGTCGATTTCATCATTGCCAATCGCGCCAATCCGCGCCGCACCTTTGACGCCGAGCAGCTCGAAGAGCTGACCAATTCGATCCGCGAGAAGGGCGTCATGTCGCCGCTTCTGGTGCGGCCGACGGACGATCCCAACATTTTCGAGCTGATCGCCGGTGAGCGCCGCTGGCGCGCCGCGCAGAAGGCGGGCCTGCATGACGTGCCGGTCATTGTCCGCGAGGTCGATGACAAGGAAGCGCTGGAGCTCGCCATCATCGAAAATGTGCAACGCGCCGATCTCAACCCCCTCGAAGAGGCCATGGGCTATGGTCAGCTGATCGAGCAATTCGACTATACCCAGCAGGATCTGGCCCAGGTGATCGGCAAGTCCCGTTCGCATGTGGCCAATACGCTGCGCTTGCTGCGCTTGCCGGAAGACGTTCGCGGCATGGTGGCCAGCGGCACGCTGACCGCCGGCCATGCGCGCACCCTGATCACCGTCGAGGATCCGGCCGCCCTGGCGCGGCAGATCGTCGACAAGGGTCTTTCCGTGCGCGAGGCGGAAGCCCTTAGCCAGCAGCGGGACCTGCCGCGCAAGAAGCCGGCAACCGACAATGAGCCGCGCGACGCCGATACGCTGGCGCTGGAGCGCAGACTGGCCGATGCTCTGGGCCTGAGCGTCGCGCTCAACCATTCCGAACGCGGCGGCAAGCTCGAAATCCGCTACAAGACGCTCGAGCAGCTCGACGACATCTGCTTGCGACTGACCGGCCGGGTGAACTAAGCGCTTGTTTTGAAAGCTGTTCCACGTGAAACCGCTCCGTTTTGGGGCGGTTTTTCGTTGTCAGTGGGTCGCCGCCATCATGCAGAGGGCCAGCGTGGTGCGGCGCAAAACGGCATCGGCAAGAGCCGGACGGCGCCTGGTGTCGGAAACGGCGTTCAGAAGGCGTTCATTCGCGGCAGCCAGGCTTTCGTCTGTCCAGAGCCGCAACTGCTGCTCGAGGGCGCCAAGACGCGAAAAATGCGGTTTTGGCTTTACACCCTCCAGCACCGACCGCGGCGATTTGCCTGCATCCACCTCCACTCGCCAGCGCCGCAGATTGGCAAAATGCGTGTTGAGCATGGCCAGCAATTGCTGCGGATTGACGTTGGCGGCCAAGGCCCGATTGAGCGCGAGCTCGAGCTTTTCGGCGTGGCCGCCGCCGGTAGAATCGAGAATGGAATCAATAGCTAAGGCGCCATTGTCAGCGCAGAGCAGCAGCACGTCCTCGCGCGTCAGCACCTTGCTCTGCGCTGCATAGAGCACGAGCTTTTCGAGCTCCCTTCGCGTGATCTCGCGGTCATTGCCCAGAATGTCGCGCAGGGTCGGGGCAACGTCGGCGTCGGCCCTGATGCCGGCCTGATTGAAGGTCTCGCGCATCAGCGCCATCAGGGTTTCGTCGGTGTCGGGATAGCAGGGCAGGGCCCGACCGAATTTTGCCTGCTCTATCAACGCCCTAAGCGCATCGCGGGGCGTGAGATTGTCAGCTTCCAGCACGATGGCCGCACCACTCGGATCATCACGCAGCTCGGTCAGTGGCATGACCAGCGCCTTGGTCGCATTGCGCACGCGAATGATGCGCTTGCCACCAAAGAGCGAGACAGAACGGGCCTCAAGCACCAGCAGCGACGGGTCGGCCTGCAATTCCGGCCCGTCGAAAATGGTAACATTGGCCGAAGCCGGATCGTCGCCGCTCAGGTAGCGGATGAGCCGCTGCGCCGTTTCGCGGACGAGGCCGCCATCAGGCCCATAGGCGAGGAAAATGCCCTCGCTCAGGTCGGGGCGCGCCAGAAAGCGCGCCACCTCGTGGGCCTTGAGCGCCGTCATCAGACGACCAGATTGACGATGCGATCCTGCACGACGACGACCTTTTTGGGCGCCTTGCCTTCAAGCGCCTTTTGAATCACGTCGAGGGCGAGAACCAGCTTTTCCACCTCGGCTGCCGCCATGCCCTTGGGCACGGTGATTTCGCCGCGGCGCTTGCCGTTGATCTGGATGGGCAGGGTGACCTCGTCGTCGACGAGCAGCGCCGGGTCAACCTCGGGCCAGGACGCGTCTGCGACAAGTCCTTGTTTTCCAAGGGCTTCCCAACAGGTTTCGGCCAGATGCGGCATCATCGGGTTGATGAGCTGCACCAGCTTCTCCACGCCTTCGGTCAGCGCCGCCACCAGAGCCGCACTCGGCTGGCCATCGCGGGCCTTGGCCAGGGCATTGGTCAGTTCATAGATGCGGGCCACCGCCCGATTAAAGCCCAAGCCCTCAATGTCCAGCGCCACGCCGGCCACGGTGCGGTGAATAACCTTGCGCAGCGCCTTGGCATCAGCATCGTCTGACGCAACAATTCCAGAGAATTGTTTCGCGATCTCGATCGTATCATTGACCAGCCGCCAGACGCGCTGCTGGAAACGGCTGGCGCCCTCGACGCCGGCCTCGGTCCATTGCACGTCACGTTCGGGCGGCGAGTCCGAGAGCATGAACCAGCGGGCAGTGTCGGCGCCGTAATTGGCGACGATCTCGTCCGGATCGACCACGTTCTTCTTGGACTTGCTCATCTTTTCGACCGAGCCGATGGAAATCGGCGCGCCGGTCCGGATGTGCCTGGCGGTGCGGGCATCTCCATTTGCCTCGATGACGACCTCGGTCGGGTTGACCCAGGCGCCCGCTTCGTTGCGATAGGTCTCGTGGGTCACCATGCCCTGGGTGAACAGGCCCTTGAACGGCTCGTCGAGCCCGACATGGCCGGTGGCCTTCATGGCGCGGGTGAAGAAGCGCGAATACAGGAGGTGCAGAATGGCGTGCTCGACGCCGCCGATATACTGGTCCACCGGCAGCCAGCGATTGGCGACGGCCGGAATGGTCGGCGTCTCGGCATCGGGCGCGGTAAAGCGTGCGAAGTACCAGGACGAGTCCACGAATGTGTCCATGGTATCGGTCTCGCGGCGGGCCGCAGCGCCGCATTGGGGACAGTGGACATGCTTCCAGGTCGGATGGTGGTCGAGCGCATTGCCGGGCTTGTCGAAGCTGACGTCCTCGGGCAGAACGACCGGCAGGTCCTTCTTGGGCACGGGAATGGTGCCGCAGACCTCGCAGTGGATCACCGGAATCGGGCAGCCCCAATAGCGCTGGCGCGAAATGCCCCAGTCGCGGAGGCGATAGTTGGTTTCCACCGTACCCTGCGGCTTGCCGTCGACCATGCGCGCGGCAAAGTGCTCGGCGATAGCCTTCTTGGCTTCGTCGATGGAAAGCCCATCCAGGAAACCGGAATTGAAGATCGTGCCGCCCTCCGTATAGGCCTCATTGGCCACCGCGAAGGTAGCAGCATCGGCGTCGGGGGGGAGAACTACCGGCGTGACCGAGAGCCCATATTTGCGGGCCAGGTCGAGGTCGCGCTGGTCATGGGCCGGGCAGCCGAAAATGGCGCCGGTGCCATAGTCCATGAGGATGAAATTGGCGACATAGACGGGCAGGGTTTCGCCCTCGATCACCGGGTGCTTTACCCGCAGACCGGTATCAAAACCCTGCTTTTCGGCCTTTTCCAGCGTTTCGGTGGCGGTGCCATGGCGATGGCATTCAGCCACGAATTCGGCCAAGGCCGGGTTGCCGGCGGCCAGTTGTGTGGTCAGCGGATGATCGGGCGACAGGCCGATGAAGGAGGCGCCGAAGATCGTGTCCGGGCGGGTGGTGAAGACCTCGATGCTGGTCGCATCGGTCTTGTCACTGGCGACCAGTTCGAACAGCAGCCTGAGGCCCTCGGACTTGCCGATCCAGTTGCGCTGCATGGTGCGCACCTTTTCCGGCCAGCCGGTCAGCCCATCGAGGGCCTCCAGCAGGTCTTCGGCATAGTCGGAGATCTTGAAGAACCACTGGGTCAGCTCGCGCTGCTCGACCACTGCGCCCGAGCGCCAGCCCTTGCCGTCGATCACCTGCTCGTTGGCGAGCACAGTCATGTCGACCGGGTCCCAGTTAACCTTGGAGCTCTTGCGGGTGACGAGGCCGGCTTCGAGCATGTCGATGAACATGGCCTGCTGGTGCCTGTAATAGTCAGGCGAGCAGGTAGCGATTTCGCGCGTCCAGTCGATGGAGAGGCCCATCGATTTCAGCTGTGCCTTCATCGCTTCGATGTTCTGGTAGGTCCAGGTGCCCGGATGGGTCTTGCGCTCGATGGCGGCATTCTCGGCCGGCAGGCCGAAGGCGTCCCAGCCCATGGGATGCAGCACGTTCTTGCCGCGGGCGCGGTGGTAGCGGGCCACCACATCGCCCATGGCATAGTTGCGCACATGGCCCATATGGATGCGGCCCGAGGGATAGGGGAACATCTCGAGGACGTAGTAGGGGTCGCGCGGATCGTCATTGGCGGTGACGAAGCTCTTGTGCTCGTCCCACACCTTCTGCCATTTCGGTTCGCTTTCGCGCGGATTGTAGCGTTCGCCGCTCACGGAATTGTCGTCCTTGCAAGATTTGACGCTTCTGGCCTGCCGCAAGGGGCGGCGCAGCTTGCGTTTTCGAGGGTTTTTGGCTACCCGGACCATCACCAGAAATCCCTTGCAAGGTCAACAGGAACGGGGCG
>CAMLKN010000106.1 GCA_946480655.1 uncultured Devosia sp.
TCCCACGTCCTCGACTGAAAGCTCTTCATGCCCCTTCGCCTCGATAGCGCCCAGGCCGATTTCGAACAGCGCTTTTCCGACCTGCTTGGCGCCAAGCGCGAATCGAGCAAGGACGTCAATGACACTGTCGCCGCCATCATTGCCGATGTGCGGGCGCGGGGCGATGTGGCCGTCGCCGAACTCACCAACCGGTTCGACCGCACCAGCCTCACGCCTGAGACGCTGGCCTTCACCGCCGACGAGATCGCTGCCGCCGCTGCCACGGTGCCGGACTATGTGCGCGCTGCGCTCCAGACCGCGCATGACCGCATCAAGGCCCATCACGAAAAGCAGAAGCCGCAGGACCACGTCTATACCGACGCCCTCGGCGTGACGCTGGGCTCGCGCTGGACCCCCGTGGACGCCGTCGGCATCTATGTGCCCGGTGGCCTCGCCTCCTATCCGTCCTCGGTGCTGATGAATGCCGTGCCCGCGCGTGTCGCCGGTGTCTCCCGCATCGCCATGGTCGTTCCCACGCCCAATGGCGAGATCAATCCGACCGTGCTCGCCGCCGCGCAGATTGCTGGCATCACCGAAATCTATCGCATTGGCGGCGCCCAGGCCGTCGCGGCCCTGGCCTATGGCACGGCTTCGATTCCGCGCGTCGACAAGGTGACGGGTCCGGGCAATGCCTTCGTCGCCACCGCCAAGCGCCAGGTCTTTGGCCAGGTGGGCATCGACATGATTGCCGGCCCGTCCGAAGTCCTGGTCATCGCCGACAGCTCCGCCAATCCCGCCTGGGTGGCCGCCGATCTGATCGCCCAGGCCGAACACGGGGCAGGGGCCCAGTCCATTCTCGTCACCACCGACGAAAAACTCGCCGACGCGGTCGAGGCCGAGGTCGATCGCCAGCTTTCGCTGCTGCCCAAGCAGACCATCGCCCGCGAAGGCTGGGAGGAACTGGGGGCCATCATCACCGTCGTCTCGCTCGATGAGGCGGCTGTGCTGGCCAATCGCATTGCCTCCGAACATGTCGAGATCGCCACCGACGACCCCGATGCGCTGGTCCCGAAGATCCGCCACGCGGGCGCGATCTTCCTCGGGCACCACACGCCCGAGGCGATTGGCGATTATGTCGGCGGCTCCAACCACGTCCTGCCCACCGCCCGCTCGGCGCGCTTTGCCTCGGGCCTCGGCGTGCTCGATTTCATGAAGCGCACCTCGCTTCTGGGCTGCACGCCATCCTCCCTCGCGGCCCTGGCCGAACCGGCCGTCACCATTGCCGGGGTCGAGGATCTCGATGGCCATGGGCGGTCCATTTCCATCAGGCTCAACCGGTGAGCATATCCATGGGCACAGAGCAGGCGGCGACCGACAGGAACAGGCTGGTCACCGTCACGCTCGATCCCAATACGATCACCTCGATCAATCCCGACGAGGTGCATGAATGGCGCATCGCCATCTATGACCTGCTGGAGGACAACAGTTTCCGGCCTGCGCGTGTCAGTGCCGAAGGCCCCTACGCCCTCCATATGTCGATCATCGGCAACTACATCCTGCTCGATGTGCGCAACCCCGAGACCTTCCAGCCGATCGCCGCGCACTATCTCTCGCTGACCCCGTTCCGGCGCCTCATCCGCGACTATTTCCGCATCCGCGACGCCTACTACGAGGCCATCCGCTCGGCCCAGCCCTTCCAGATCGAGACCGTGGACATGGCGCGGCGCGGCATGCACAACGAGGCTGCCGAACTCTTGCGCACGCGGCTGACCAACAAGATCATTCTCGACCTCAATACCGCCCGGCGCCTGTTCACCCTCATCTGTGCTGTGCAGCCCTATGCCTCCCGTATCGACGAGGCGACCAGCGAATTGCCCACTGTGCTCTTCGTCTGCTCGATGAATTCGGTGCGGTCGCCCATTGCCGCGGCGCTGGCCCGCCAGGCCTTTCCCGGCCGCCTCATCGCCCGTTCGGTCGGCGTCAATGGCGGCAAGGCCGACCAGTTCGTACATGAGGTCATGGAAGAGATCGGCATTGATATGAGCGTGCACACGCCCCATATCCTGGACGAACTGGTCGCCAACCATTTCGATCTCGTCATTACCCTCTCTGACGATGCCCCCGATGCCGTGCGCAGGAAGGGGCTCGAAATGGGCGCGCTCGAAGAGTGGAAGGTGGAAGACCCTTCCCTCGTCGAAGGCAGTCGCGAGGTGGTTCTCAACGCCTATCGGGACCTGCGCGACAGTCTGCGCAAGAAGGTCCGGGCTCGCCTCGAAACGCTGGTCAGCTAAGGGCTTGGCAGGCCGATTTCCGGCCTTCTCTGCGCCGCTTGCCAACAATGTGACGCCGCTTTGGGCAAGTGGTTCACAAAACCATTGAATTGAAGTAGGTTCCGCCCGAATTTGCGGCCCCGGCCAGCCGACAATGGCGCATGGGGCCTTCTCAGGAGAAAGTATGGCCAAGGAAGAAGTGCTCGAATTTCCGGGCGTGGTCACCGAATTGCTTCCCAATGCGACCTTTCGCGTGAAGCTCGAAAACGATCATGAGATCATCGCTCATACCGCTGGGCGCATGCGCAAGAATCGCATCCGCGTTCTCGCCGGCGACAAGGTCCTGTGCGAGATGACCCCTTACGACCTCACCAAGGGTCGCATCACCTATCGATTCAAGTAAGGCGCGACCGCCCTTTTGGGGCGGGCAAAACGATCCGGTGGATCGTTTTGAGCAACGAGCGCCCTGAGCCATGCGAAGGGCCCGGGCTTTCCAGGAGCACGACATAAATGGCCGGCCGTCCCGACCTGATTCTGGCTTCCGCCTCGCCGCGCCGGCTGGCCCTCTTGAACCAGATCGGCATCGAGCCTGAGCATCTGGTGCCGGCCCATGTCGATGAGACCCCCGAGAAAGGCGAACTGCCGCGCAAGCTGGCGCAGCGCCTGGCCGATCTGAAGGCCCTGACGGCGCGCCACAAGGCCAGCGTCGCCGGCTTCGGCGCCAATTCCATGGTGCTGGCCGCCGATACGGTCGTGGCCGTCGGCCGCCGCATCCTGCCCAAGGCAGAGACCATGGAAGAGGCAGCCGACTGCCTCCGCCTGCTCTCGGGCCGCGCCCATCGCGTCTATACCGGGGTGACCCTCATCACCCCCTCCGGCGCCCGCCGCCATCGCCTGGTCGAAACCCGCATCCGCTTCAAGCGCCTCTCGTCCAAGGAGATGGAAGCCTATCTCGCCAGCGCCGAATGGCGTGACAAGGCGGGTGGCTATGCCATCCAGGGCATTGCCGGCTCCTTCGTGGTCAAGCTCGTCGGCTCCTATTCCGCCGTGGTCGGCCTGCCGCTCCACGAAGTGACGCAGCTCCTGGCCGGTGAAGGCTATCCCGTGCATTTCAACTGGCTCAACCAGTCGAGCCTTTCGGGCGTCTGATGGCTGAGGCCAAGTCAAAGAAATGCCCCATCTGCGGCAAGCCGGCCGTGGACCAGTTCAAGCCCTTCTGCTCCAAGCGCTGCGCCGATATCGACCTGAACCGCTGGCTCACCGGCAATTACGTCATCCCTGCAAGGGATGATGAGCCAACCGAAGATGGCGACGACGAAGGCTAGCTCTGCGTTTCCGGCCCCTTCGCACCTCCCCCTGGATGGGGGAGGTAGCGCAGCTGGGCCCTTAGGGCCTTAGCGGAGCTCGGTGGGGGTGGCGCGCTATCCGCCGGAATTTGCCACCACATCACCGCCGCCCAAACTCCCTTTATCCACACCAGCTTTTCCCGCTTGCGCGGCAAAAACCGTTCCCCTATAAGGCCCGTGGCTCGCGACACCCGTCGCATCGGCCCGATGCCCAGATAGCTCAGTTGGTAGAGCAGCGGATTGAAAATCCGCGTGTCGCTGGTTCGATTCCGGCTCTGGGCACCACTCTCGCTCTCTCCTCTCCCCTGCTCCGTCTCTCTCGCTGCCGCGCTATCCTGCGGGATCGAGTAAATTTTTACGGATACACAAACGCTCCCTTTACACGCGCAAGTCTAAATTGACCCCGATGCACTCTGGGGGCGGACTATGTTGACGGGCAATACTGAAATATTGCTGCGTGTACAGACGGTAGTCTTGGAAGCCGTCGCGCGGGGCGAAGAACTGGGCGAGGTCGGCACGATTCTATGCCGGCAGGTGGAAGCCGTCGCCCCTGGCGTCATCTGTTCCATCCTGCTCATCACGGATGGACTGGTGCACCCGCTGGCGGGCCCCAGCCTGCCCGACGACTATTCCCGCGCCCTCGAAGGCGTTCCTGTCGGCCCCAGGTCGGGCTCCTGCGGCACGGCCGCCTGGCGCGACGAGCCCGTCATCGTCACCGATATTGCCACCGACCCGCTCTGGGCGGACTACAAGGCCCTGGCGCTGCCGCTTGGGCTCAACGCCTGCTGGTCGAGCCCCATCCACGACGCCCAGGGCAAGGTCATCGCCACCTTCGCCTTCTACTATGCGACCAATCGCGGACCGACCGAGTTCGAGCGGCAACTGGTGAAAACCTGCCTGCATCTGTGCGCGCTGGCCATCGAACATGATCGCGTGCGGGCCCGCAATCACCACCTGGCCTATTTCGACGTCCTGACGGACCTGCCCAACCGCGCGCATTTCAACGCGACCCTGGCCGAGCGTCTGGTGGTGGGCAGGCCCTTCGGCCTGCTGCTGCTCGATATCGACCATCTCAAGCAGGTCAATGACAGCATCGGCCATGGCGCCGGCGATGCCCTGATCCGCGCCATTGCCGAGCGCCTGGCGGCCTGCCGGCCGGAGGCCCTGCCGTTTCGCCTGGGCGGCGACGAAATGGCCATCCTTGTCGGCGGCTGTGCCGATCACGCCGCGCTCGAGGCCGCGGCGCGGCGCATCCTCGATACCGTTTCCGGCATGGTCACCGTGGGTGGCCAGAGCATGGATGCCCATGTGACCCTCGGTGGCGCCCTCTACGGCGTCGACGGCGACGATGCCGATACCATCTGCCAGAATGCCGATTTCGCCCTCTACCAGGCCAAGCAGACCCATCGCGGCGGCTATGTGGGCTTCCGCCCCGATCTGCGCACGGCCATTGTCGAGCGCATGGCGATCGTCCGCCAGCTCGATGTCGCCATGAGCCAGGGCCGGGTCGTGCCCTATTATCAACCGCTGGTCCGGCTCGAAACGGCCGAGATCGTCGGGCTCGAAGCCCTCGCGCGGCTGGTCCTGCCCGATGGCGAGGTGGTGTCCGCGGGGGCCTTCAGTGCCGGCCTCGACGATCCGCGCATTGCCTATCAACTGACCGGCCAGATGCTCGACCAGGTGGCCCGCGACATCCGTTCCTGGCTCGACCAGGGCATTCCCTTCCAGCATGTCGGGATCAATGTCACGACCGGCGACTTTGCCCGCGGCGATCTGGCGGACCGGGTCAGCACGCTCTTTGCCGCCCACGACGTGCCACTCAGCCATGTCGTGCTCGAGGTCAATGAAGCAGTCTTCATGGGCGGCAGCGACCAGGCCGTGCCCCGTGCCGTCGAGGCCCTGCGCGCAAAGGGTATCCTGGTGGCGCTCGACGATTTTGGCACCGGCTATGCCTCGCTCACGCACCTGCTGAGCTTCCCGGTCGACGTCATCAAGATCGACCGCTCCTTTGTCGAAAGACTGGGTGATGATCAGCCCAGCGAAGTGGTCGTCCGCGCCATTCTCGACATTGCCCGCAGGCTCGACATGCGGGTTGTCGCTGAGGGCATCGAGACCACCCAGCAGGTGGCGGTGCTGCGCCAGTTCGGCTGCCTCATGGGGCAGGGCTATCTGTTTTCCCGGCCCGTTCCAGCCGAAGACGCAACCCGGCTTATGCGCCTGTTTGCCCAGAAGCCGCAGGCCGCGAGCCGCGCCAGGGCCAGCGCGACCGCCTGACAGTCGCTTCTGCCAGACATGGAAAGGCCCGGACACCTTGGGGGAAGATGTCCGGGCCTTTTGGTGTCGGCTCTTGAGCCCTCGGCTCTGCAGGTCGCTGGGGAGGGGCCGCGCCCTGCATGCCGGCTGTCGCCGAGCACTGGGACGCGCGCCTGGGCGCCGCATCCTTGCCCTGTTAGATGGGGCTTTCCGTTAACGTTTCAAGAGGCGCCTCAGATCAGCCGGGCCAACAATGCCGTGGCCACCGCCACCAGCCCGAAAGCACTGAACATGGAGACAACCACCATGAGCCGCGCGCGCCTCGCGTGCGGCGTGTGCCGCCGCGCTGCACTGAGGTCCGCCGCAAGGGAAGTCGAGTGGAGGTGTGCCATGGTCCGCCCCGTCAACGCGGCGTCGTCGAAACGCCGTTGATCCTTCGGGCAGCCGCCTTGCCGGGCTGTTTCTCACCCTCTCGGGTGGGAGACTACGCCTGCGGATGCCTTTGACGAGCGACGGCTCAAAACGCGGTTAATTTGAATTAAACACGATCCACTACCATCTTGTATGGAAGATATTGAAACCGCCTGGCGAACATGGCACAACCCTGCCATGACCCAGCCCAGCCACCTCCACCCCGATCGCCTTTTCCCCGCATCCGAGCCGGCGCAATCCATCGCGCGCGATCTCTATCCGGCGGTCAGGGATCTGCCCATCGTCAGCCCACATGGCCATACCGACCCTTCCTGGTTCGCCCAGAATGGCCGCTTTGCCAGCCCCACGGCCCTGTTCCTGACGCCCGATCACTATGTGCTGCGTATGCTGAGGAGCCGCGGCATTTCCTATGATGCACTGGGCATTCCGAGGAAGGATGGGAAGCCGGTCGAGGCCGATCAGCGCAAGGCCTGGCGGCTCTTTGCCGAAAACTACTATCTCTTCGCCGGCACGCCTTCCAAGACCTGGGTCGATCACTCGCTCCATGCCGTC
Source organism: uncultured Devosia sp. (assembly GCA_946480655.1). The sequence goes on from CAMLKN010000106.1 coordinate 6,833, forward strand.
TTCGGCATCACCGAAGAGCTTTCCGGCGCCACCGCCGACAGCATCTATGACGCCATCGACGCCAGGCTGGCCTCGCCCGATCTTCTGCCCCGGGCAATTCTCGAGCGCTTCAAGGTGGAGGTCATTGCCACCACCGAATTCGCGCTCGATCCCCTGATCCATCACCAGTCCATGCTCGATCAGGGCCTGATCGGCCAGGTCCGCACCACCTATCGGCCCGACGATGTCTGCGACCCGAGCCGCGCCGCCATTGTCGAGAACCTGCAAAGGTTCGGCGAACTGACCGGCGAGAATGTCAGCACCTGGGCCGGCCTCATCAACGCCCATCGCGTCCGCCGCCAATATTTCCGCCGCTTCGGCGCCGTCGCCACCGACCACGGCGTGCCCACCGCCAATACCGCCGACCTGCCGCTGGTCGAGAAACAGGCCCTGCTCGACAAGGTCCTCGCCGGCAAGCACGACGCCAATGATGCCGAGCTCTTCCGCGCTCAGATGATGACGGAAATGGCCCTGCTTTCGGTTGAGGACGGCATGGTCATGCAGATCCATGCCGGCTCGCGCCGCAATACCGATCCGCTGCTGTTTTCCGAGCGCGGCCCGGACCTGGGCGCCGACATCCCCGGGCCGACCGACTACGTCAACGGCTTGCGCGCGCTGCTTTCGCGCTGCGGCAACGAGCCGAACCTGCGGCTGATCATGTTCGTCCTCGACGAAACCACCTATGCCCGCGAACTGGCGCC
>CAMLKN010000107.1 GCA_946480655.1 uncultured Devosia sp.
GCTTCGAGCATGGCGCGCATGATGACCGGCACGCCGGCCATGACATGCACATTGCCGATGCGAAATCCCGGCGCGGCCGAAACGGAATTGACGATGAGGTCGGCGCCTTCAGGAATGCGCGCCATCCTCAGGCGCGCCTCGTTGACCTCGGTGCCAGTCTGTTTCCAGCGCGCCTCCAGCATGGCGCGGGCCTGCTCGTTGATCGGCAGGGCGACGCCGAAGGCCTTGGCGATGGCGTCGGCAGTGATGTCGTCATGCGTGGGACCGATGCCACCGGAGGTGAACACATAGGTGTAGCGGGTGCGCAGCGCGTTGACCGCCTCGACAATGGCGTCCTGCTCATCGGAGACGATGCGCACTTCGGTGAGATCAATGCCCAGGTCGGTGCAGAAATCGGCCACGGCGCCGATATTGACGTCCTTGGTGCGGCCGGAAAGGATTTCGTCGCCGATGACGATCATGCCGGCGGTTACGCGTGTGTCTTGCTGGGTCATCGGTGCTTTTCCTGAGGGCAGATGTGGATGCCTTTACGCGTCCGGTGAGTCAACGGTTCACCGCCCTTCCCTTCACCTCTTTAAGCTCCTATTTTGCCTCTCAGGAGACCCTTGCATGATTACCTATGTCGACGCCCCCGCCAAAGCCCGCCGCACCCCCGGCGTCATTCCCCTCCATGGGGCGGAAGGCTTTGAAGGCATGCGTCGCGCCGGGGCACTGACGGCCAAGGCCCTGGACATCATCACCGAATATGTCGAGCCGGGCGTGCCGACCTCGACCATCGACCGCGTGGCCTATGAGTTCGCACGCGATCACGGTGCGGTCCCCGCGACCATCTTCTACAAGGGCTACCGGCATTCGGTGTGCACCTCGATCAACCACGTCGTGTGCCACGGCATTCCGGACGAACGGCCGCTGCGCGAGGGCGACATCGTCAATGTCGACCTGACGCTGGTGCTCGATGGCTGGCATGGCGATTCGAGCCGCATGTATCCGGTGGGCGAAATCTCGCGCAAGGCAGAGCGTCTCATCGAGGTGACCTATGACAGCCTCGCCGCCGGTATTGCCGCCGCAAAGCCCGGCAATACGACGGGCGATATCGGCGCCGCCATCCAGGCGGTGGCCGAAGGGGAGCGCATGAGCGTGGTTCGCGATTTCGTCGGCCATGGCCTCGGGCGCCTCTTCCATGACGAGCCCAATATCCTGCATTTCGGCACGCCAGGCGCCGGCGTGCCGCTCAAGCCTGGCATGATCTTCACGATCGAGCCCATGATCAATCTCGGCCGGCCGCATGTGAAAATCCTTTCCGATGGCTGGACCGCGGTCACCCGCGACCGCACGCTCTCTGCGCAATGCGAGCATTCCATCGGCATTACCGAGACCGGCTGCGAGATCTTCACGCTCTCGCCTGGCGACCTGTTTAACCCGATGGCGAAGCAGGCGGCGTGATGACAAGGCGGCCTGACGAACTCGCCGAGGCCGCTTTTCCCGCTCCCGTGGCGGACGATCATGCCGGCCACCGCCAGCGCGTAAGGGAGCGTTTCCTCAAGGTCGGCGGCGACGCGCTTGAAGACTACGAACTGCTCGAACTCGCCCTGCAGCTGGTCATTCCGCGCAAGGATACCAAGGCACTGGCCAAGACCCTGCTGCGCGAATTCGGCTCATTTTCCGCTGTCTTCAACGCCAGCCAGGCGCGGCTGGAACAGGTCGAGGGGCTGGGTGCAACCTCGGTGGCCCACCTCAAGGTCATCCAGGCCGTAGCAGCTCGCTTCGGGCGGGATCGGATCGACACCGAAAAGCCCATCCTCTCGTCCTGGACGCAGTTGATCGATTACTGCCACAGCCAGATGGCCTTCGAGAGCATCGAGCATTTCCGCGTGCTTTTTCTCGACAAGAAGAACCGGCTGATCGCGGACGAGGTGCAGCAGACCGGCACTGTCGACCACACACCGGTCTACCCGCGCGAGGTCATCAAGCGCTCGCTTGAATTGTCGGCGACAGCCCTGATCCTGGTGCACAATCACCCGTCGGGAGACCCCGCCCCGTCTGCGGCCGATATCCGCATGACCAAGGAAATCGCGGACGTCGCCAAGCCACTGGGGATCGTGCTGCACGACCACATCATCATCGGCAAGTCCGGCCACGCCTCGCTGCGCGGATTAAGACTGATCTGACATCTTGCGGCCGAACAGGCGATCGCGCATGGCATGCACCGATCGCAACAGCAGCTTGACCTTGTCATTGGCCTTGGCCTGGGCCCGCAGCCGCTGGTAGGCGCGGTGACCCGCGACGACCAGCGCGCCGGCGGGGGTGAGCGCCACATAGTGCTGCCGCAGGGCAATCTGGACATTGCACCAGTGGCGCTTCTCGTCCGTATACCCGCACCCCATGTCGAAGACGGCAATGCCCTGGTCGAAGACGGTCTGCATGACCCTGAGCAGACATTGCTTGCCCGGCGAGCCTGTCTGGACGCGTTCGCATGTCGCCATCGACGAGATCAGGCAGAACATCCGGTCGCCATGCACGATATTGTAGCGCACGGCGACTATCTCTCCGTCGAGGCGGAGGACGTGCAGCCGCACATCGATGCCGGAGGCCGGATCGAGGGCGGCCCGGTAGAAGCCCTCGAGATCATCGGCCACGAAGGCATCGCGAATACCCTGCTGCCGGAAGCGGGCCGAGCGCTGCGCGAACATGATGTCCACGGCGCGGCGCGCCTCCTCGAGGTCAGTGACCTGCTCGAAGCCGACCTCGCCCAGGGCAGCCAGGCGATCCCCCTGCTGGCGGTCATGCTTGCGGCGCGACCGGCTGCGCTGCTCGCTGTCGCATTGCTCCCAGGAGGAGAACTGCGCGCGGTAGAGCGTCTCCACCGGAAGGCTCGACCCGAAACCGTCGAATAGGCCCTCGTGGCCCTCGATGCCAACCGGAATGGTGCGCAGATAGACGAGATCCGCGCCCTTCAGGGACGACGTCATGGCCTCCCAGAACGCTGCGCGGTCCGTCGGCGCAAGGCCCGCCAGCCGGCCATAGTCGGCAACGGGCGCATAACAGCCGGCCTGGGGCCCCGGAAACCAGGTGAAGAGCCGGACGCCATGGACGCGCTTGCGGTGCAGCGGCAGGATGGCGACAGGCTCGCCATTGATCGAGCCGACCACATAGAATTGTGCCGCCTCGGCAATCCGGCGCTCCCGGACCCATAGGCGGATGAAATCATAGCTTTGACCCGGGGATTCGATTCTCCCCGCGCTCAGGTGTCGCCAGATGGGTTCAACATCCTCGATGCGGTGGAAGACCCCCACCGAAACGGCGTGCAGCGCCGCCGGCGCATTCGCCTGCCTGTGCAAGGCCTCGTCGATTTGGTTCTCTGCCCAGGCGAGGGGCTGACTTTCCGCGTTCACGAGTGCTCCGCGCTCTTGCCCAAATTCGACGCCACTCTGGTCGCGAGGGGTAAACCGCGTCTGAATTTCGACCGGCAAAAACAGATTGCACTCACTAAAGCGTGAACAGGGTTAACCCGTACCTACGTCTCGCCCCCCTTTGTCCGGAAAAATCCCAAGCCTCATCCGAAGTTGGCCAGCACCGGAAAGGTTTCCAGGAACCAGTAGGAGATGCGGGTGAAGTTGCCCGTCAGGAACAGCACCCCGGTCAGGACAAGCAGGCCGCCCATGACTTTTTCGACCACGCCAAGGTGCTTCTTGAAGCCGTTGAAGAAGGTGAGGAATGGGCCGATGGCGATGCCGGCGAGAAAGAAGGGAATACCCAGGCCCAGTGAGTAAAGCCCGAGCAGGGACGCCCCTTCCCACGCCGTTTCGCGGCTGGCCGCAACCGACAGGATCGCCGCCAGAACCGGCCCGATGCACGGCGTCCAGCCGATGGCGAAGGCCAGGCCCAGCAGGAAGCCGCCCAGAGGACCGGAGGCCGCCCCGGGACCATTGTGGCGGAGCTGCCGGTCAAGAATGCCGATGCGGAAGACCCCGAGGAAGTGCAGGCCCATGGCGATTATCACCACGCCGGCTATGGGCGTGAGTATGGGCAGGAGCTGACGGAACACCTGTCCAAAGGCCGTGGCCGTTGCGCCCAGGGCAATGAATACGACAGAGAACCCGAGGATGAAGAAAATGGAAGTCAGCGCGACCCGCGCCGTCAGCTTTCCGGCTGAGCCTGATACGGCCTCGGCCCGCAACTGGTCGTAGCTCGCCCCGCTCATATAGGTGAGATAGGGCGGCACGAGCGGCAAAACGCAGGGGCTGAGAAAGCTTAGCACACCGGCGCCGATCACCAGGGGCAGGGAAAATTCCACGTCTGACGCTCCATGTTGCCGCGCTTGGTTTAGCGCCCCGCGCGCAGAAGGCAATGAGCCCCTTGGCCGCATCGCGGGGAAGTGAGGACATGCAAGGACGCCGCCTCGCCATTTCGGCTATCGGTTGCACGGTAACGAACGGCCAGTAACCCTTCCGAACAAATAGAATGAGCAACTGGCCGCTCGTCACGGAAACACGGTTTTTTCACGGGTCCGGATTCAGGCGGTACCGTTATTGCAGGTCCGGTTGCCGAGCTTCTACCCGCGTAGAGAGGCGCCCCGTCTCCCACCCACAGACCGTCACCCTCGGCCTTGAGCCGAGGGCACTACACTGGACGATGCGATCCCAAGATCAGTCCGTTCAGACTGGCTTCGTCCCGCAGCGCCCATGCCCGAGGCCCGAAGTACAGCGCCCTCAAAGGTGCGGCAATCCAAGCCACTATTGCTCGAGAATTTGATGGGCATCAACGCCATGGCCGCGTCGATCCGCCACAAAGTGAGACCCCCAATTTGGAAGGAGCTCACAAATGAAGCGCGTCCCCGCAATTGGATTTGCTGCCCTGATAACGTGTGTGCTGGCGGTTTCACCCGCCGTGGCTCAGGTCGGTTTCGGTCCCGGCTACGGCATGATGCCCGGCTATGGTCCTGGCATGATGGCCGGCCCCGGCTACGGCTATGGGCCGGCCATGATGGGGCAACCAGGACGAGGTCGTTCCATGATGATAGATGTCAACGAAGACGGCGTCGTCAGCGACGAAGAGGCTGCATCAGCTGCCGACGACGTCTTCACTGCCATGGACACGGACGACGATGGCTTTGTGACCTTGGATGAATACCTTGCTATTCGGATGGGGAGGCAGACGGGGTACAATCCCGACCGTCAGGAGGCTATGCAGCAGGCAAAGCAGGAGCGCTTTACCGGTATGGATCCCGACGGCGATGGCAAGGTCTCCAAGGAGGAATTCCTCAGGGCAGCCCAGGCCCATCATGAAGCTTCTGATGCCGATGCCGACGGCAAGGTGTCGCCTTGGGAACACCGGCACCAGAACTGGAACTGAATACGGGAACAGAGCGGGGACGCCGACGACGCAAAAGTTGGCGGCCCTGCCATGCCAGCCTTCCTTCGCTGCGAGCAACGAGGTACTGGGTTCAAAGGATTACGACGCAAGCTAGGCCAGAGGTGGGGACCTCGACCTATCGACAGGACCGCGATAGCGGGCCGGGAACCTTTTCCCCGGCCCTGACCAGCGTTTGCCCATGGCCTCAGCCGTGCGCTGCGGCAACGTCGATGCGAACCGCTTCTGCCGCGGTGGCTATATACTGGATATCAGCCTGGCTCAGGTCGTCGGCGCCGACGATGACTGCCAGTGCCAGGACCGTATCGTAACTCACCGGGAGAGTCTTGTCTGACGCGGTGCCGATCAGAATGGCGGCCAGTTCCAGGTTGGATGCAGGCTCTACTCCTGGCAGGCCAGTGTCCCCTTCGACCCAAAGCTCCTCAAGCAGGGCGAGGTTTTGCAGGGGCGAGTCGATGATGGCAAAGCCCTCATCGTTCCAATGTGCCAGGACATAGTCTCCAAAGTCTTCCGCACTCATTTCATAGAGCGACGCCAAGTCCGGGTCGAATGTGGCGATCACTTCGTCGAGAGCCTGGTCAAGAACTTGGTCGGGGCTACGGATGACGCTGAGACGTCCAAGATCGACCTCAGGAATGCCTTCCTGTGCCCAAGCCGGCTTGCCGCCGCGGTCTTCGCCGGAAGGCTGACCTGCATTGGGACCCTGAGCATCAGAGTCTTCGCTGGGCCCGCCCTGACCCTGGTCTGATCCACCAGGACTTTGGCCGCCACTATCGTTGCCCCCCGGGCCGCCCTCACCGGCACTGTCGTTCCCGCCCGGACTACCCTGGCCCTGGCCGGCGCCGCCGCCCTGCTGGGCGAATGTCGGGGTTAGGATCAAGGAAGCAGAGCCTAGAAGGATTGCGGATGCGGCGGCAACTCCGAGCAGCCGACGATGAGTGCGTTTGAACATTGTGTCGCTCCATTCAGCGTGTCCGACGATCTGAAACCGTCTTCCGATGCTCCTTTCTCTAGCTACTCGGAGGCGATGGGATTTGACGGTCGTCAATCAGCCCCATTCAATTCAGACAACGCGCAGCTACTGCGCTCCAGCACCCCCATCGCAGGGGGCCCCAACGACAATTGACAGGCTCCGGAAGGAGTCGCGCGCGTGAGAAGCTTCTGGCAACCGACCAAGGCTAGCGGTGACTTCTACGCTTCACCGGAGAAGGGCAGATTGTCTGCAATCTGCCCCGAACGCCGCCATAGATGGCTGCTGACCGCAAGCGCCAGTTGAAACCTGCCACCCGCCCCCACCCAAAGTCCCACCGTCCCGCCCCTTGCCCCTGCCCCAATCCCACGCTACAGCACCGGCGAACCCGCTTGAGCTGAGGTGAAGATGACGTCGTCGCGTCCGCTGCGCATTGCCCCATCCATCCTGTCCGCCGATTTTTCGCGGCTGGGGGATGAGGTCAGGGCAATCGTCGACGGGGGCGCCGATTTTATCCATGTCGACGTGATGGACGGGCATTTCGTGCCCAATATCTCGTTTGGCGCGCCGGTGATGAAATCCATCCGCGGCGTCACCGACAAGGTCTTCGACGTGCACCTGATGATCGCGCCGGCGGACCCTTACCTGGCCGATTTCGCCAGGGCAGGCGCCGATATCATCACTGTTCATGCCGAGGCCGGTCCGCATCTGCACCGCTCGCTGCAGGCGATCCGCGCTTTGGGCAAGAAGGCCGGCGTGGCGCTCAATCCGGCAACGCCCGTCTCGGCCATCCAGCATGTCATCGACGATTGTGACCTGGTGCTGGTGATGAGCGTCAATCCCGGCTTTGGCGGGCAGAGTTTCATCCCCGAAAGCCTCAACAAGCTGCGCCAGGCCAAGGCGCTGATCGGCGGGCGGGATATCGACCTCGAGGTGGATGGCGGGGTGACCGCCGACAATGCCGGCGAGATCGTGCGTGCCGGAGCCAATGTGCTGGTGGCCGGCTCCTCGGTCTATGCAGGCAACGACCCGAAAACCTATGCCGGACGGATCAAGGCGATCCGCGACGCAGCGACGGGGATGGTGGT
>CAMLKN010000108.1 GCA_946480655.1 uncultured Devosia sp.
TGGCCAAGGGCGCGTTCGAGACGTGCCAACTGGCCCTTGAGGACGACGAAGCGGCTGCCCGAGAGCTTGGCCGCGATTTCGAAATCCATGTTCTTTTCGGCAATGCCGATTTCGAAGTGTTCCTTGGGCGCGAAGCTGAAGCTCGGCTTGGGCGCGCGGACCTTTGCGGCTGTTTCCGGCGAGCCGTTAGGGCCGAAATATTCGACATTGCCGGCTTCGTCCTCGCCATAGGGCACGTCATCGAGCGCCATGTTGGGTATGGAAGCGAGAATGTCGCGCAGTTCCTTTTCGACGGCGCGTTCTTCGGCCTCGCCGGCGGGAATGACTTCCTTGAGGCGGGCAACTTCCGCCATCAGTTCGGCGGCCCTGGCCTCGTCCTTCTGGGCCTTGGCCTGGCCGATTTGCTTGGAGAGCGCGTTGCGCTTTTCCTGCGCTTCATTGAGGCGGACGATGACAGCGCGGCGGCGTTCGTCGATGGCGATGAGATCGGCGGAGCGGACGGAGACATTCTTGCGCTGCGACATGGCTTTGTCGAAGGCTGCCGGATTGTCTCTGATCCACTTGATATCAAACATCGCGTTCTACGGGTCCCTGCCCGCCTCTCTTGGTGACCGGGCTTGTTTACGGAGGAGGCCATAGGGGCGCAAGGGGAAAGGCGCAGCCTGACCGCCAGTACAGCGCAGCGTTGGCCGCAACACCGTGCCGCCCTCGGACTTGATCCGAGGGCCTGTCAAAACTAGGCACACGTTTGAAGTGGTCCTCGGGTCACGCCCGAGGACAGCATTGTGAGCGCTACAGCAATCAGGCCTTGTCGGCTTCTTCAGCGGCGAGGGCAGCCTTGCGGCGCTTTTCGACCATGCGGACTGAGAGGATGGCGAGCTCGTAGAGGCCATACATGGGAATGGCCAGACCGATCTGCGAAATCGGATCGGGCGGGGTGATGAAGGCCGCGACAGCGATGATGCCGACGATAGCGTAGCGGCGCCCCTTCTTGAGCTGCTCGACATTGATGAGGTCGATCTGCGCGAGCAGTGTCAGGACCACTGGCAGCTGGAAGCATATGCCGAAGGCCAGGATCAAGGTCATGGCGAGGCCGAGATATTCGGAGACCTTGGCCAGGAGCTTGATTTCCTCGGTCTGCATACCGGCAAAAAAACCAAGGGCCATGGGCAGGACGATGAAATAGACCATGGCCGCGCCGAGCACGAAGAAAACCGGCGTCGCGACCAGGTAAGGCACGAGGGCCTTGCGCTCGTGCTTGTAGAGGCCCGGAGCGACAAAGCCGTAAATCTGAGTCGCCAGATAGGGGAAGCCGAGGAAGATCGCGCCGAAGAAGGCCAGGTTAAGCTGGGTGAAGAAGAACTCCTGCGGGGCGGTATAGATCAGCTCCATCTCGCCCGGGTCGGTGTAGATCGAGCGATAGGGATTGAGCAGGATATCGAAAATCTGCCCGGCAAACAGGAAGCAGATGACAAGCAGGACGACGATGGCGATCGAGCTGTGAATGAGGCGCTTGCGCAGCTCGGTCAGATGCTCGATCAGCGGCGCTTCGCTGCCCGCCAGTTCATCTTCTGGATCTGCTTTCGATTTGTCTTCGATCTGCTGCGGCTTGATATCGGCCATTATTCGCTCTTTCCGGCCGTCTCAGCGGGCTTCTTGCGCGGTGCGCGAGGCTTGGCAGCCGGCTTTGATGCAGCTTCGTCAGCAGGCTTGGCAGCCGTGGGCGTGGCGGGCTTGCGCACGGCCCTCGCCGCCGGCTTTGCGGACTCTGCCTTGGTGGGCTTGGCGGGCTTTGCCATCTCGGTCTTTGCCGGCGCAGCCTTCGGCTTGGCTGCCTTGGGCTTTGCCGGGGCGGGCTTGGCCGCGGGGACAGCAGTCTTCGGCGTCGCCCGCGCCGCCTTCACCGGTTCCGACTTGGCCGGTTCGGCCTTGGCAGCGTCGGCCTTGGGTGCATCGGCGGGTTTGAAGCCGTAGTCGGCGGCCAGTTCGTCATTGGACTTCTTGGCCGGTGCCATGCCCGCTTGTTGTTGGATAGCTTCGACCACGCTTTCGGTGTTGGGATCGGTCGGCTTGAGTGCGCCGGTGGGCTGCTCCTTGCCGTCCTTGCCGATGGCATTGAAATCCTTACGAATCTCGTCGGCCGTCTTCTTGAGGGGCGAGGTAATGGAGGTGCGCAGGTTGCGCACTTCATCAAGGCCGGTGGTCTTGTTGATCTCGCGCTGGAACTCGCGGCCCAGGCGCTGGACCTGACCGATCACCTTGCCGATGCGCCCCATGACCACGGGCAGGTCCTTGGGGCCGATGAAGATCAGCGCGACGACGCCGATCACCAGCATCTCTGTCCAGCCTAGGCCGAGCATGGATCTATTCTCCGAACGGCGGCAAGCCGCCCATAGTGGTGAGAGGAGTCAGGCCGCCTCAGGCGTCCTTGCTCTTGTCCACTTCGCGGGCCTCGACTTCCGAGGCCGACTGGATGCGCTCTGCCGGCTTGTCATCGTCCTTCATGCCCTTCTGAAAGGCTTTGATGCCGGAGGCGACTTCACCCATCATGCCGGAAATCTTCCCGCGGCCGAAGAGCAGGATGACGACAACGGCGACAACGAGGATGCCCCAGATAGACGGCGCGTGCATAGTATTCTCCCTAGACGTCCAGATACGCGTTACACGCGATAGATAGACCGAGAAATAGGTTTAATCGCGCCCAAACACAAGAACGTGTTCCCCGGGTGCGACTGCAAAGCTCAAGTTTCCTCATCGTCCGGATCGGGATCGCCCAGATCGGCGGGGTCGAGCGGGTCTTCGTCCTCGCGCAGGGCCCCGTCGAAAGGCAGGGGTATCTGCAGGTCCGGCGGCAGGCGGCCCGAGAGCAGGCCCGCGCCTTTCAATTCGTCGAGACCGGGCAGATCGGACAGCGACTCAAGGCCGAAATGGTCAAGGAAGGCGTCCGTGGTGCCATAGGTTACGGGACGCCCTGGGGTGCGCCGGCGACCACGCATTCTGACCCAGCCGGCCTCCATAAGGAGATCCAGCGTGCCCTTGCCGGTGGCCACGCCGCGCACTTCCTCGATTTCGGCGCGGGTTGCCGGCTGGTGATAGGCGATGATGGAGAGCGTTTCGAGGGCCGCCCGCGAGAGCGGACGCGTTTCATGCTCCTCGCGGCGCAGGAGGAAGCCGAGGTCCTCGGCGGTGCGGAAGGCCCAACCATCGCCGCGCCGGACCAGGTTGACGCCCCTGCCCTCATACTGGGCCTGGAGATGCAGCAGCAGGCCGTCGACATCGACGCCCTCGCCAAGGTAGGGCGCCATGTCGACCGTCCGCAACGGCGTGTCCGAAGCAAAGAGCAGCGCCTCGATAATGCGCAAGTGCCGACGCAGCACCTCGCCTTGAGCGTCGTCTTCATTCATCACGGCGTCTGTTTCCTGCGGCGCATGAAGAGCGGCCCGAAGGTCTCGGTCTGCCGAATATCGATTTCACCCTGCCGTACCAGCTCCAGGCTCGAGGCAAAGGTAGAGGCGCGCACGGTGGCCCGTTCCGATGGCTTGGCAAGGTAGTCGACCAGGTAAGCGTCGAGCGACACCCATTCCCGGCTCTCCCCAATCAGGCGCTGCAGCATGTCGCGCGCATCCTGCAGGGACCAGACGGTGCGCAGGCGCGGCGCATAGTCTGTGGCGATGCCGCGCTCCCTCTGGCTCGAATAGGCCTTGAGAAGATCATAGAGGCTGGCTTCCCATATGGAGCGGCGGGCGATCTCGATGGGTTCGGGCGCCCCGCGCGCATAGACCTGGAACCCGAGGCGCGGCCTGTTCATCAGGCGATTTGCGGCGTTGCGCATCGCCTCGAGGCGCTTGAGGCGAAATTGCAGCATGGCGGCGAGCATTTCGCCGCTCGGCTCCTCGTCGCCGGGCGCCTGGGGCACCATGAGGCGGCTCTTGAGATAGGCGAGCCAGGCGGCCATCACGAGGTAGTCGGCGGCCACCTCGATGCGGCGCTCTCGGATCGTGTCGATGAAGGCGAGGTATTGCTCGGCCAGGGCAAGGACGGAAATGCCGGACAGGTCGACCTTCTGCCGCCGCGCCAGATCGAGCAGCAGGTCCAGCGGCCCCTCATAGCCACCGACATCGACGCGCAAGACCTCGTCCGCAGGGGGCGGCGCTGGCGTGTCGAACCAGTTGGTTTCTGCGCTGATCATGTTGCTGCCGGTGAAGTGCCCCTCATGGCCCATCCTTGGCCGCTGGCAGCGCCAGCGTCAAGCGAGGGCGCAAGCGGACTACAGCAGCAGACAGTCGCCACCGGCCGCCTTGACATTGGCGCAGATATTGGCAGCGGCGTCGCGCGAGGCGGCGGGCACCAATACTCGGTAGAAGATGCCGCGTTCCCCCAGGTCTACCTGGCGAATCTCGGGCGAGGCACCGCCGAAAAGCACTCCGTATCGCGTGTTGATGGCCTGCACCGTTTGCTGCGCCTCGGCTTCGCTGCGCTGGGAGGCGAGCTGGACATAGGCCGCAGCCGAACCGGATGTGGTCGTCGCAACGGCGGCCTGCTGGGCGGGCGCCGCGACTTCCGGAGCCGGGGTAACGGCCGCCACGGGGGCTGTCGCGGTTGCGGCGGCGATGGCGGATGCGGCAATCGCCGAGAAGTCCGCGGGGCGTTCCATGGGCACGGTGACGGTGCGGCCGGCCACTGGGGCGCCCGAAGCGTCCACAACTGCAATCGTGGAACCCGGTTCGGCAACCGGACCAGTCGCCGTTGCAGTCGGCGCAACCGCCACGGCGGCGTCCGCCTGAGCGCTGGCACCGGTCTCGGCAATGGCGCTGGCGATCAAATCGGGCGTGGATGTATCGGCGCCGGGCACTTCGGGCACATTGGGCCGATCGACCGGAAGTATTGCCGAGCCGGCGAGGCTATCATCGCCGCTCACGATGGTGCCGTCGGGACGGACGGTGACGGTGCGAACCTTGCGATTGACCAGTCCATCCTGGTTGGGATCGACGGTCGCGCCGGAGGTATCAGCCAGAACACCGGTGCTGGAGAGCGCCGTATTGGCCGCAACGACGGCCTCGGTATCAGCCTGGTCGCGCGAAACGATCTGCTCGTCGGCAGGGGCTTCGGCTCCAGAAATTTCGTCAAAGACGACCGATTGCTGGGCAGCGGCCGGGGTCTCGACGTCCGGCACTTCCTTGGTGGGCGCGGTGTCGGCCACGAGGAGCGGCGCGGGGCCGGTCGAACCGCCACCCTGGCCGAGTACCCAGTAGAGGCCAAATCCTGCGACCAAGAGCAATCCAACGGCCACGAGCGGGCCGGCGACGGCGCGATTAAGGCCGAATCCGGCGCGGCGGGGCGGAGGCAGAGTATCTGCTTCGTCGACGGCGACCCCTTCAGGTTCGGAGGCGCCGGCATTGACCCATTCCACATGCGCACCCGTGGCCGCTGCCGCAGCCAGAATGGCTTCGTCAACCGAACTGACTTCGACGGCCGGTTCCAGTCGCTTTGCTTGCGGGCTGGCTTCGGCCACCGGCTCGGGCGGCGGGGCCACCGGCGTGGCAAGGCTGCGAAGCGCCGGTGCCGGCGCTGCATTCGTCGCACTCATGCGCACGGCCGGTCCAACCAGACGCTCGATCTCATCCAGCGGGTCCAGGGGCTGGTCCTTCTGGAGCTGGGGCGGCGCGGCCTCGACCGGCGCGGCAGACTCGGGCGGCGGTGCAGCGATTGGCGCAGGAGAAGGCGCCGCAGGGCCCTGGGACGAACCGAGACCAAAGACGGGTGGGACTGCAAAACTGTCCGGGCCAGGCGTATGGAGGCCAGGCTCAGGAGCCGGTTTCGGGTCTTCCCGGGCCGGCAGATCGGTCCCCATATCGGCCGCCAGTTCAGCGGCAATGAGATCGGCCAGGCTGTCATGGTCGAGTGGCGCGACCGGCTCCTGCTCCGGCTCCCGCGGAGTGGCAGCCAAAGAGGCTGTCTGTGACACCGGCATCGGGGCTACGGGTTGCGAGACCGGCGCGGCAGCAGGCTCGACCGGCGCAGTTCGAACCGACGGCCCGAGGTCGAAATTAAACGCGAAGGGTTCGGCAACACCTGCAGGCGTCGGATCGCCACCGGGAATGCGGACCGGCGAGGACGGCGCCTTGACGGAGCCAAGACCGGCGGAGGTCGAAAAATCAAAGCGCGGCGCGGGGGCGACAGCGTGGTCGCCGGGTATGCGCACCGGAGCGGATGGCTCCTTGGCAGCGGGCTGATTGTCGCGCGCGTCGTCGGCCATCAGGCGCGCCAGTTCGGCAATGAGATCGTCCGGTGCGTCGGTTTGTGCGGCCATCGAATGCGGTTTCGCTGACGTCATTTTCGCAGCGCCCCTAGAATGCGGATAATCCTATCAAGGACTTGGCCGCGAGTGTTCACATCAATGCGCCCGAATTATGAAAGCTCCTCAGGCGCAGAGACCCCCAAAATGCCCAGACCGTTCCGAATGACCTGACGAACGGCGTCGACGAGTGCGAGTCGCGCAAGCGTCAACTTCGGATCGGAATGGTTAACAAATCGTAACTGCGGGTCATCCTTGCCCTTTGCCCAGAAGCCATGCAAGGCCCCCGCCAGCTCGTGCACATAGAAGGCAATGCGATGCGGTTCATGCGCGAGAGCGGCAGCGGCCACCGTGCGCGGCCAGGCGCCAAGCAGGCGGATCAGCTCAATGTCCGCGGCCGTGCCGAGCAGTTCGACCTCAGCAGCCGCGAGGGCGACCGGAGAAATATCAAGGCCGGGCATGTCGCGCTCCGCCGTGCGGAAGATCGAGCAGGCGCGGGCGTGGGCATACTGGACGTAGAAGACCGGGTTGTCCCGTGTCTGTTCCTTGACCAGGGCGAAATCGAAATCCATCGCGGCGTCATTGCGCCGGAAGAGCAGCATGAAGCGGGTGGCATCGGCCCCCACTTCCTCGACCACGTCGGCCAGCGTCACCAGATCGCCGGAACGCTTGGACATCTTGAACGGCTCGCCGTTCTTGAGCAGGCGCACAAGCTGGCAGATGCGCACGTCAATATCGGCTTCGCCATGAGACACGGCTTTCACGGCGGCGCTAAGACGCTTCACATAGCCGGAATGGTCGGCGCCCAGCACATTGACCATGTGCTTGAAGCCGCGCAGATACTTGTTGCGGTGATAGGCAATGTCGGCCGCGAAATAGGTGTAGGACCCGTCGGACTTGATCAGCGCCCGATCCGTGTCGTCGCCATAATCCTTGGCGCGGAACAAGGTCTGTTCGCGGTCTTCCCAATCCTCGGGCGTCTTGCCCTTGGGTGGGTCCAGCCGCCCCTCATAGACCATGCCCTCCTCGCGCAGCCA
>CAMLKN010000109.1 GCA_946480655.1 uncultured Devosia sp.
TCTGGGAGGGACCATGCCCGTACCGCGCCGATACTCGCGATTGCAGATTGCGCTGCACTGGATCATTGCCGCGCTCATTCTCGTGCAGCTCACCATCAATTCCGACATGCAGCAGGCGTTTGCCCAACGTCTCGTCGGCGGTCCGCTACCGTCCAGTTTCGGTGCCTGTTTCCACGCCGGCGTGGGCATCCTAGCCCTTGTGCTGGCCGTGCTGAGACTGTTTGTCCGTACCCGGCGGGGCGTGCCGTCCCCGCCCAAGGGTGTTCATCCGATACTCAGTGCGCTCAGCCATGGCACGCATATACTGCTTTATGGCTTCCTGTTTTTCATGCCGGCCACAGGCGCACTCGCCTGGTTGGCTGGGCTTGAGCTGGCAGCCATCCTGCACGAGCTGGGCCGGTTCATCCTGATTCTGGCCATTTTACTGCATATCGGCGGCGCCATTGTCGAAGAAGTGGTCCTCGACAACCGGGTTCTCAGGCGCATCACGCGGCCCGAGATCCCGGATTGATCGTCACCGTCAGCCGGGCAGGGCGTAGGCGATGAAGTAGTCGCCGATCGGCGTTTCCATGAAGTCGTGCCCACCGGCATTGATGACGACGAACTGCTTGCCCCGGGCCTCGTAGGTCATGGGTGTCGCTTGGCCCCCGGCTGGGAGTTCCGCCTCCCACAGGCGCTCGCCGGTTTCCACATCGATCGCCCGGAACAGGTCATCCGTGGCCGCACCGATGAAGAACAGGCCCGAGGCCGTGATCACACCCCCTCCATTGTTGGGTGTACCGATATCGAACGGCAGCATCGAAGGAATGCCGAAAGGGCCGTTCTTGCGGGCCGTCCCGAAGGGGCGGTCCCAGATCATTTCGCGGGTGTTGAGGTCGATAGCCGCAATCCCGCCGTAAGGTGGCTCCTTGCAGAGCAGGCCGGTGAGGGGCACGCGCCAGCCGGCATTGACGCGAATGCCATAGGGAGCTTCCGCCTGCGGACTGATCGAGCCATGCGAGCCTGAGCCCGCCTCAGGATCATAGTTGGGGTCGGTGATGGAAAAGACCCCCATCTCATCCACCTCCTCGCGGGGGACGAGCTGGTTGTAGTTGGGCATGTTGTTGTAATTGGCGATGAGGAGGCCCCGCTCCGGATCGACGGCAATGCCGCCCCAGTCCGTTCCACCATTATAGCCGGGAAACTGGATCCACGGCTGATCGACAGTGGGTGGGGTATAGACGCCATCGTATTCGGCTTGGCGGTACTGAATGCGGCACCAGAGCTGATCGAGCGGCGTCGCCCCCCACATGTCGGCCTCGGTGATGTCGGGCTTGAGGAGATTGGGGAAGTCCGTGACATAGGGCTGGGTCGGCGATAGACGTTCGGGCTCTACGCCACCTTGCGGCGCCGGGCGTTCCTCAATGCTGACCAACGGCTCGCCGGTTTCTCGGTTGAGGATGTAGAACTGAGCCTGCTTGGAGGGCATGATGATGGCAGGAACGGGCCCGTCTTCGGTTGGGAAATCGACCAGCGTGCCCTGGCCGCCCAGGTCATAGTCCCATACGTCGTAATGCACGGTCTGATAGTGCCAGGCGACTTTGCCGGTCTCGACATCGAGGGCAACAATGGCGGTGGAATAGGTATTCTCGGCATCGGAGCGGGTCCCGCCCCAGTAGTCGACAGCCGAATTGCCCATTGGCAGGTAGACCAGGCCAAGCTCGTCATCGCCCGAGGCAATGGTCCACATGTTGGGGGTGCCTGGAGAGTAGATCTCGCCTTCAGGCGGTAGACCATTATCGCCCGGACGATTCATATCCCAGGCCCATTCCAGCTCGCCGGTGACCACGTTGTAGCCGCGAATGACGCCCGAAGGAGCGGTCCGCTGCTGGTTGTCGCTGACCTGGCTGCCGACGACAAGCACATCGCGCACCAGTGTCGGGGGCGAAGTGGGGGCATAGAAGCCCGGAGCGGTGTCGCCAATGCCATCTAGCAGATTAACCATGCCACCATTGCCGAAATCGGGGCAGAGCTGGCCAGTCTCAGTATCGAGCGCGATCATGCGCGCATCATGGGTAAGATTGACTGTTCGTGTGGCGCAGAGCTCGCCGCGCTCGGCCTGGGGGTTCTCGAAATAGACCAGACCCCGGCACGATGCATTGTATCCTACATTGTCGGTGGAAACGCCTGGATCGTAGGTCCAGAATTCGGCCCCTGTCGCCGCATCCAATGCGGTGATGTGATTTGTTGCTGAACACAGATACAGCCGGTCTCCGACCTTGATGGGCGTGTTTTGGTTACCGAAGGGCTCGTCGTCTTCCGGCAGGTCACCAGTGCGGTATTCCCAGACCTTTTCGAGTTGGCCGACATTTTCGGGCGTGATCTGGTCAAGTGGCGAATACCGCGTGGCGTGATAGTTGCCGCCATAGGCGGGCCAGTCCACTCCAACCTCAAGGGAGACAAAGGTGGGTTCGATGCTCTCAGTCGCAGGGGCTTCTTCACTCGCTTCGAGCGGCTCGCCCTCCGGAGCGACCCCTTCGCCAGCGGGATCCGCCCCGCGCGCCGGCGCGGATTCGGACTGGCTTTCAGGAGTCACTGAGGGCGCGCTGGGTGCGGCCTCCTGAGTCTGAGGATCAGTCCCGGAGGGGGGTGGGGCGGCGGCCGCCTCAGGCTGAAAGGCCGGCTCATCCACCTCCTGGGCCATCGTGTGTTCTAAGCCCTGGTTGGCGACGGCAAAAGCTCCAATGGCGCCTGCGGCGAGAACCATGGCGGCCAATGCGGCGCGGCCGAAGTCACGCGCCCGCCCGCGCAGGGCTGGGAGGGTCGTCAGAACCAGGAAGAGCACGATAGTGGGGGCCAGAAGGCGCGGCACCTGCGCCCAACCGTCCAGTCCGGCCTCCCAAAGTGCCCAGACCAGGGTGGCGACCCAAGTGGTCAGATAGATCCAAAGTGCAGTGACGTCGCGCCGGAACAGGAACCAAGCGGTCAGCAGCAGGCCGATGCCGGCCGGTAGGTAGTACCATGATCCGCCAAGGGTTATGAGCCAAAGACCCCCCACTGCAATAGGGAGGCCAAAGACAAGTAACACGACCCCGACAAATATAGTCCACCAGAAGCCAAATCCTTTTCGGTCATGGCGCGGCCACGCTTGATCGGGCATGCTGTCCTCCTTGGGTGTCGTGTTCGCAACGTGCCAATCCAGACACGGTTCCGAACCGCAGGAGGAGCAGCCCTGAGGTTGAGCCCACAGGACGGCAACTGGGGGCGATGGCTAAGGATCAATATCCTCCGACTCAAAACTGGCGGTGCGTCGGGCCACGACCTGGCCCAGCTCGTCCTTAACAGTGATAAGAATGGTTGTCGGTGAGGCGCCGGGTTTCACGTCCATTGCCATCTCGAAAAGCGCGTTGTTCGCTTCTTCCCGAGCGCGCTCGATCGTCTCGAATTCCCCCCCAATGAGATCGGGCACAGGATCCTCTCCTGCTCGCTGAACCTCGAAAAAGAACCATGCCATTTCGGACCGCGCTCCATTGTCCAACGGGAGTTCGAACCGTTTTGGACCATCTCAGGTTGCACCCGTGGAGCGAGAAGTGATTGAGCCGCACGTGTCCGTTCAATTCTTTGACCGCAACGCGAGGCCCTATGCAGGTTTGCCTCCATCTCCGGGAAGGCCATGTCTGTCCGCCATACAAATGCGGATCTTTCAACCCGTCCCTGAAGGACTCGCCCCTGCCTTGCACAACCGACACCACAACTGTGTTCGGTTGCGGGCGCCTCGGGTTGGGGGGAACAATCCTAGCTGCGAACCGCTTATGCCATCTGAGGGTCAGTTGACCCCCGAGCCGGCACGATTGGGCATTAGGTGTGGCATGACGCCTCTCGAGACAGCAACAGATAGGTCCCGCCTGGTGCATCTATGTGTCGACATGCAGAGGCTCTTTGCTGAGGATACACCCTGGCATGCCCCGTGGATGCGCCGCGTAGTGCCGGCGGTCGAGGAGATTGCAGGGGCACTGGCGCCCTTAACCATCTTCACCCGCTTTATCCCGCCCGCAAACATTGAGGCTGCGACGGGCCGGTGGAAGGACTATTACGCGCTCTGGCCCGAAATGGTGGCGGATAGGCTGTCGCCTGACCTGCTGGAACTGGTCCCCTCGCTAAAGCGGTTCACCCCTCCGGGCCGGGTCTTCGACAAGCCTGTCTATTCCCCATGGTGGTCGGGCCAATTGCACAGGTCGCTGCAAGCGAGGGGCGCGAACGCGCTGGTCATCACCGGCGGCGAAACTGATGTCTGCGTGCTCGCCACGGTCCTTGGAGCGATCGACCTGGGCTATCACGTCTACCTGCCTCTCGATGCCTTGTACGGATCTGCCGACGCCACGCACGATGCAATGCTCGAAATCTATCGAAGCCGTTTCCAGGCGCAACTGACCATTACGACCGTGGACGAATTTTCTCTTATTTGCCGGGAGTACAACCTATGACGCAACTAGGGTATCACGCCTCGCATGAGCAGTTCGCGCCCAGCGAATTACTTGCATATATCCGACAGGCGGAGGCAGCCGGGTTCGACTGCGCCAAGTCGTCAGACCACTTCCATCCCTGGAGCACCCGCCAAGGGCAGTCGGGCTTTGCCTGGTCTTGGTTGGGCGCCGCCTTGCAGGCAACCCAGCTGTCCATCGGAATGATCTCCGCGCCCGGTTACCGCTACCATCCGGCCATCCTTGCGCAGGCCGCGGCGACCATCGGCGAGATGTTTCCCGGGCGGCTCTGGCTGGCCCTGGGGAGTGGTGAAGCGATCAACGAGGCCATCACAGGCGAGGCGTGGCCGGACAAGCCGGAGCGCAATGCGCGTCTCGGCGAATGCGTGGAGGTGATCAGGGCCCTCCTTGGCGGTGAGACCGTCACGCATCGAGGCCGGGTGACGGTGGTTGAAGCGCGCCTCTATTCGAGGCCGACTAATCCGATCCCACTGTTCGGCGCCGCAGTTTCGGAACAGACCGCTGCATGGGCCGGTCGCTGGGCTGATGGGCTTCTGACTACGGGCGGATCAGTGGATGCGGTCCGCCGGGTCGTCGATGCGTTTCGTAACAATGGCGGTGAGCGCAAGCCCGTCCACATCCAGCACGCCCTTTCCTGGGCGCCGACCGAAGACCAGGCCTTGGAGGAGGCGCTCGATCAGTGGGGGCCGGTCTCGGCAACGGGGGATACCAACTGGAACGTTGGCCGGGTGGCCGACTTCGACGCTATCGGCGCACTCGCAACCGAGGAAACCATAAGGCAACGTGTTGTGGTCTCGTCTGACCTTGGATGGCATCGCCAGCGCATCCAGGACCTGATGACGCTTGACGCGGCCGCAGTCCACCTCCATTGCGTGGGCCGCGACCAAACGGCCTTCATCGAAACCTTCGGCGCCAAGGTCCTGCCGGCGCTGCGCTAAATGCCGGGATACCGGCAATCAGCCCATCAATGATCCGGATACTTTCGCGACAACGCCGCCAGCGTCTTTTCGGCCCCTTCCGGATCGACCCGGCGCAGAATTGCGTCCAGCTTGGCCTCGGAACGGTCCTCGCTATCTTTCGATTGCGGGGAGCCAACATGCAGCAAAAGCGTGAGCCCGACGACCTGCCAAAGCAGCTGCAGGAACTCGGACTGCCAATTCTCGAATGTGTCCCGGAGCATCTCCATTACAAAAGCGCTCATCTCGACTGGCGCAGCGTGCATGGTCTGTTCGTTCACATAGGAGAGCCAACCGAAGACCCAGTGACCGACCAGGCTCAGAACGAGGAAGCCAATGGTCACCCAGGCAAAGCTGTATTTTCTGATCACTGACATGAGCTACTCCTTCGATGGACGCGTCCAGGTCCAGGCGACGGCGCTCCAAGCCTGGAGGCGCAATACCTCTCCGTGCTGAACGTAGTCCCCCGTCGTCATCGGGGCGCCGGTAACGACGCAGGCAATATCGGCGGGTCGGTCGCTGGGATTGAGGGCCATGGTCAAGACCCCGGCCTCGAAAATCCAGCTCACGACAATTGCCGGGCCCTGCCTGCCAGTGCGTGCATCCAGACATAGGCCGGCGGTCAGAGGCCACACATTGTCCCTGCGCCAGGAGGCCAACGCGCGAAAGCGAGCCAGTGCTGCCTGACGCTCGGGCCGCGCGTATTCAGTCCAGTCGATCACCGCGCTCCTGAAGGTATCGGGGTCATTTGGATCAGGCAGCTCGCCATCCTTGACGTCTTCTTCGAAGCTTTCCCGCATCTGTGTGTAGCGATCTTGCCGGACCGCAGCAGCCACGTCTTCCGGCAGATCGACAAAGAAGGGGAACGGCGTTTCCAGGTGCGCATCCTCGCCCATAAAAAACAGCGGTATCTGTGGGGCAAGCATGGTCACGAAATGCAGGAAATCGAGTTTCTCGGCGCTCACCCGGTCGGGCAGGCGCTGGCTGTCGGCGCGATTGCCGATCTGGTCATGGTTCTGCACATAGGAGACGAAGGCATCTGGCGGCAAGCGGCTGGCCGGCTCCCCGCGCGTGGTCCCGTCGCTCTCGCCGTTGGCCTCGCCATCATGCACGAAACCGTCCGCTAGTCCCTTTTCCAGGTCGGCAATGGGATCGCGATCGGCCTCGTCGTAGCCGTGCTTGTTCTCACCGGTGGCAAGGAAGTGCAGCACGTGATGGATGTCATCGTTCCACTGCGCGGTGAAATCCTTGGGCTGCCTCGCCTCGTCGCGGTCGAGCCAGGACGCGATATTGTCCATGTTCTCGATTATGAGCTTGGCATCACCCTTAACGCTTCGGGCGACCTTGGCAATGTCGCCGAGAAAGATGTCGCGAGCCTCAGTCTGGATTTCATGGATGGCGTCAAAGCGCAGTCCGTCGAAATCAAACTCCTCGAGCCACATGCGGGCGTTTTCGTAGTAGAATTGCCGCACCACCTCCCGGGTGAAGTCGATACCCTTTCCCCAGGGTGTTTCGATGCTGTCGTCGAACCATTCCGGTGAGTAGTGCGGGATGAAATTGTCGAACTTGCCGAAGTGATTGTAGACCACGTCCAGGACGAGGCAGAGCCCCAGCTCATGCGCCCGGTCGACCAGGCGGCGCAGGTCTTCGCGACTGCCATAAGTTTCAGCCGGGGCGAAGATCAGGGTGCCGTCATAGCCCCAGTTTCGCTGGCCTGGGAAGGTGTTGACCGGCATGATTTCTAGCGCGGTAAAGCCAGCATCGCGGAAATGCTCGAGGCGGCCCGCAAGTCCGGCAAACGTTCCTTCGGGCGATGCCGTACCAACATGCACTTCACAAAGGATGGTTTCGTGCCAGGGGCGCAGGGGTTCGGTCCGACCGCTGG
>CAMLKN010000110.1 GCA_946480655.1 uncultured Devosia sp.
GCGGCACCTCAGGATGAGGGCTCACGAGAGTGCGCGCTTCCTCAGGATGAGGGCTTACGGGAGCACGCTCTGCCCCCGTACGAGGCCCACGTCGGTCCCGTCTGCGCTTCCCCCTCCTGAGCCTCATGGTGAGGTGCGCAGCGAAGCGGAGCCTCGAACCACGAGGCGGCAAGCGCGATTTATCCGCGCATGGACCTCCACGCCATCTCAGTAAGCCGCCCCCGGTCCTTCGAGGCCGCTGCGCGGCACCTCAGGATGAGGGCTCACGAGAGTGCGCGCTTCCTCAGGATGAGGGCTCATAGTGGTGCGCCGCTCACGGGAGTGCACGCCTCCTCCAGATGAGCGGCCCGGAAAATCACCAACTTGCCAGGCCAGGCATTTCCCCTCACCCTCCACATCGGAGGACGACATGCAGGTCACCGTCTACATGCTGCGCTGCGCGGACGGCTCCTACTATACCGGCCTCACCAAGAAGCCGGTGGAGGCGCGCGTCTGGGAGCACAATCAGGGCATTGGCGATGGCTACACCAAGAGCCGTCGTCCGGTGGAACTGGTCTTTACAGAAACCTTCGAGCGAATGCTCGACGCCATCGACCGCGAACGGCAGATCAAGGGCTGGACCCGCCGCAAGAAGGAAGCGCTGATCCGCTACGACTATGAGGCGCTTCCTGGATTGGCGAGCCGCAAGCAGCGGTGACGGCCGCCTCGTCCTTCGAGGCCGCTGCGCGGCACCTCAGGATGAGGGCTCACGGAGTGAGTGCTTCCCAGGATGAGGGTTCCCGATAGTTCCGCCTGCGCCGCTCCCTCAAGAGCCTCATGGTGAGGTGCGCAGCGAAGCGGAGCCTCGAACCGCCCTGAGCTTGTCGAGGGGGCGGCACGCGGGATCGATCCGCGCATGAATCTCCCCACCGTCATAGTAAGCCGCCCCCGCCCTGAGCCTGTCGAAAGGGGCGACCGTCACCGACGCAAAACTAATCCCCGCCCCCAAAACCCTCCCCCATACTCCCTCCCATCTCCGCACATGCTGCGCGGTCGCGACGAACGGTCGGTGTGGGGGGATCGGATGATTGGGGGGTCGCCCTCGATCCTTCGGCAAGAGGATGATCCGGGACCGAATTCGCTCCCCGGTCAGGGCCCAAGGGCCCAGCGTTGGCACGAGCTGAGCCACGGACGGTCCTCCCCGAAGAGCCTCCGGTCGCATGGGGCGAAGCTTGCTTCACCCACTACCTCTTCGCCGGACGACCGGCACCGAAGTGATCTTCGCCCCATGCCGCACTTCGAGTTGTGCGGCAGGCCAAATCGGTCCGGTGGACCGATTTGAAACGAGAAGGCCATGAGAGCTACGCTCGAATGGCAGGCAAAAAGATCAAGCCAGACCCGCCGGGAGACCCGCCCGCGCGGCGCGTCCGCACATCCAGTCCGCCCCGCCGTCCCGCGCCCGGGCCCTACCCCTTCACGGCCCCGCCGGTCAGCCCCGAGATCACATAGCGCTGCGCCAGCAGGAAGAAGGCGATGGCCGGCATGATCGAGAGCGTCAGGAAGGCGAGGATGCGCGGCCAGTCCGACCCGTACTGGCCCTGGAACTGCATGATGCCGAGCGGCCAGGTGTATTTGTCTTCCGAATTGAGCACGATCAGCGGCAGGAGGAAGCTGTTCCAGCTACCCACGAAATTGAACACGCCCACCGTGGCGATGATCGGCAGGCAGAGCGGCAGGGTGATGTACCAGTAGATGCGGACATAGCCGCAATTGTCCATCCGCGCTGCGTCGATCAGCTCCTTGGGCAGTTCCTTGAAGAAATTGTGGAACAGCAGCACCGAGAAGGACACGCTGAAGGCCACCTGCACGATGATGATGCCCCAGTGGCTGTCGAGCATGCCCAGGTCGCGCATCTTGATGAAGAGCGGCAGGATGCCGGTGGCCGAGGGGAACAGCAGGCCCAGCATCAGGTAGCCCATGATGAAGCGGCTGCCGAAGAACTTGATATGGGCCAGGGCAAAGGCCGTCATCGAGGCGACCAGCGTCGAGAGCACCACCGTGCCGGCCGCAATCAGCAGCGAATTGCCCAGCGACGAGAAATAGCGCGGCCCGGTGAGGATCTCGACGAAGCGGACCGGATCCCAGCTCGCAGGCAAGCCGAAAGGATTGACCCGCAATTCGCCGATCTCTTTGAAGCCGCCCAAAGCTGTCGTGTAGAACGGCACGATGACGAAGGCGGCGACGACGAGCAGCGTGATCCACTGGATCGGGGTCGTGACCGGGCGGCGGCGCTTCTTGGCAATGGCGGTCATCAGTTCTGCTCCACCTTGAAGAGGACACGGCGATAGGCGAGCGCCACGATCACGCAGGCGATGAACAGCATGACGCTGATGGCGCCGCCAAAACCCAGTTTCATGCGCAGGATGCCGAACTGGTAGAGGAAGGTGACGATGGTGTGGCTCGAATGGGACGGGCCGCCATTGCTGAGCGGAATGATGAGGTCGAACAGCTGCAAGGCGCCGGTAATGGCAAAGAACACCGAGATGACGATGGCCGAGCGGATCATCGGGATCTGGATATGGCGCACGATCTGCCAGCGCTTCACCCCATCGAGGCGGGCGGCCTCGATGATCTCCCCGGGAATGGACTGCAGGCCGGCGATGAAGATCATCATGTGGAAGCCGAAATACTTCCACGTGATGACCAGCATGATCGCCGGGATCACCCAGAATTTGTCGCCCAGGACAAAGGGGGTCTCCACGCCGATGGCGCCGCCAATGGCCGGCAGCAGGCCATAATTGCCGTCATAGACGAAGTTCCAGATGAGCCCCGCCGCCACTTCCGCCAGCATGAAAGGCAGGAAGAACAGCGTGCGCAGCACGTTGATGTGCACGGACTTTTCGGCCAGGGCGATCGCGCACCACATGGCCAGCGGCAGCTGGATCACCAGTGACACCGCGACCACGATCAGGCTGTTGCGGACTGCGGTGCCGAAATTGCGATGCGTGAGCACATCGACATAATTCTCGAAGCCGACGAAGTCGGTAATCGGCCCATAGCCGTTCCAGTCGAAGAACGAGAACGTCGCCGCGTCCACCATCGGCAGCACGACGAAAACCGTGAACAGGATGATCGACGGCGGCAGGAACAGCAGGAGCGGCAACAGGCTCTTGCGCTCCATGAAGCGGCGCTTCTGGACGCCTGCCGGTCTGTTCGCGTCGGTTGCTGCGATGCTGGTCATGGTTCGATTGTCCTCGCCCGGCAACGCCGTTCCGCCGGCGTCGTGGTGTCTCAATCAGGTTCAGTTTGCCGAGAATTGCCGGCGGGCTCAGGGTCAGCTTCGCCCGCCGGCAGGAGGTGGCGACTAGAGAGAATCGTCCACCGCTTCCTTGATCAGCTGCGCGGCTTCCTCGGCACTGATCGAATTGCCGGCCAGTTCGGCCGAGACGTCATTGACGACGCCGCCGACATTGGGGCCCAGTGCCTGGTCGAAGAACAGGGCGTGCCAGTGGGCATTGCTGATATTCTGGCCGATCTGCACCTTGAACGGATTGGTCATCACGTCGGCAGCGCCCTTGGCGATCGGGATATAATAGGCGTCCTTGGCGTACTTGGCCTGGTTCTCCGCATTGTTGAAGAACTCGATCCACTTCACCGCAGCATCCGACGCATTCTTGCTGAACAGCACGCCGCCCAGACCCCCGAGCGTGTCCGTGGGATCACCCTTGCCGCCTTCGATGGTCGGGAAGGGCAGGATGCCGAGCTGGTCATCCGGAATACCTTCCTTGCTCGCCGAGTTGTCCTTCATGGCGCCGTAGTCCCAGTCGCCCATCAGGTGCATTGCGGCCTTGCCGTCGCCGAAAAAGCCCGAAGCATCGCCATAGGTGGCCGCCAGGAAGCCCTCCTGCCAGGGTTCCATTTCGGCCAGTTCGAGGAAGTACTCACCAGCCTTGACGAAGTCCTCGCCGGCAAAGCCGTCGCCTTCGCCGCGCGCTGCAGCCTGGAAACCCTCCTGCCCGGCCAGCCGCACGACCAGCTTGGACCACCAGAAGTGGGCCGGCCACTTGTCCTTGGCGCCGATGGCAATCGGGGTAATGCCCGCATCCTTGAAGGCCTGCACGCCCGCCAGGAAACCTTCCCAGGTCGCCATGCTGGCCGGGTCGACCCCGGCCTGTTCGAACAGGGCCTTGTTGTACCAGAGCACGACTTCGGAAACGTCGCGCGCCACCCCGTAGAGGTGCCCATCCGGGGCCGTGAAGGCCGATACGCCGGCCGTACCGACGCTCGCTTTGGCTTCGTCGCTGAGCACGTCCTCGATCGGACGCAGGAAGCCGGCAGCGGCCTGCTCGTAGAACACGCCGCCGCCCCACGAGTGGAACACGTCCGGCGCATCGGCGGACTGCAGCAGCGTGGTCAGCTTGGCCTTGAAGGCTTCGTTCTCGAGAAAGGGCAGCTCGACCTTGATGTCCGGGTTCTGTGCCATGAAATCGGCGGCGATCGAATTCATCAATTCGACTTCGGCCGGAATGGACGTGATGTGCAGATGCCGTACGACAGTCTGCGCCTGGGCGGGTGCGATGATCGCCAGCCCCAGCATTGCGGCGAGCGCAATATGCTTCATGTGTTCCTCCTGTCAAAAATGCGGCCCCGGAACCCGTCCGGAAATCCTCCCAGCCGCAGCGATGGGACAGTCCCCGCTGAACTCATCGCTTGATAGTTTCTACGCATCCCTTATTAAAGACGCAAGAGGAACGTACCTCACAAATGGCGTCACGGTCGGATTGGTGTTGCGGCGCCGATCCAAGTATAGGGCCGTAAAGAAGAAAATTGGCTTTTCAGCCGATGGCGACCGATTTGAGTTCCGTTCGAACGAGAGAATTTGATATAGAACACAAACTAAATCGCCGATCCTGAATTGTTGCCCGGAGTGCCGCCTTGGTCGTGAAGATTGCCGACCCCCTTTTGATGCGAGAGATCAACAAGTTCCATGTGCTGGAGACCATCCGGCGCCATGGCCGGATCTCGCGCGTCGAAATATCCGAGCGCACCCTGCTGAGCGGTACAACGGTTTCGGCGATCACCGGCGCTCTGATCGAAGAGGGGCTGATTCACGCCATACACACCCAGGTCAACGAGGAATCCCATCGCGGCCGCCCGCGCGTCCTTTTGGGTCTCGTGGCAGACGCGGGCTATGTCCTTGGCATCAAGATTTCCGAGGCGGCAACGACGGTCACCCTCATCGACTTCGCCGGCGAACAGGTCGCGTCGGTGCAACTGCCCATCCGCCTGTCGCGGCAACCTGCCGACGTCATCGCCGACCTGATCGAAGATGCGATGGACGACTGCATCAACAAGTCGGGTGTCGACCGCAAGCGCATCCGCGGCATTGGCATTGGCATTCCCGGCCTTGTCGACCCCCGGTCGGGCCGCAGCTATGCCAGCTCGGTTTTCGGCGAGCGCGAGGTGCCGCTGGCCTCGCTCCTGTCTGAACGCACCGGCCTGCCGGTAAAGCTGGAAAAGCCCGCCAATCTTCTCGCCCTGGCCGAGGCATGGTTCGGCTCAGCGCAACGCGAGAACAGCTTTGCCGTCGTCGTCCTCGATCAGACCGCGAGCCTGGGCCTCTGGCTCGACAATGACGTGCATCGCGGCGCCAGTACGCTTGGCCCCACCTTCGGCCACCTCAAGGTCGCGAGCGAAGGCGTGCAATGCGATTGCGGCCAGCTCGATTGTCTCAATGCCCATGTCAGCGACGGCGCCCTGGCGCGTCAGGCCGGCGCCGTGCTGGGGCCCGATTTTCTTCAGACCCCCCTCGCCCGGGCCAGCATTACCGGGGCTCTTGTCCAGGCAGCGGACGCCGGGAATGCCGAGGCCCGCACCCTGATCGACGCACAGGGGACCCGGCTGGGCGTGGGCATATCCCACGTGATCAATCTCATCAATCCGGCAAAGATTATCGTCGTGCTCGACTCCGACCGGCTGGGTGAACTGATCGAACCTGCCCTTCGGGCTGCGGCGGCGGCCAACAGTTTCAGGGCCCATTTTGCGGCCACCGAGCTCATTCTGCACACGCTCGACGATCAACTCTGGGCCCGCGGTGCCGCGGCCTTGATGCTGCGCGACATCTACAGCGCCCCATGGACATCTGCCTACCAGGAGGAACAGAAATGACGAAATCCGCTCTGATCGTTTGGGGAGGCTGGGACGGACACACCCCTGAACAAAGCGCTCGGTTTGTCGCCTCCCTCCTGGAAGCTCGGGACTATTCCGTCGATATCGAATCGACCACCGAAGCCTTCGCCGATGAGAGCCTTGGCCGTTACGATCTCATCATCCCCGCCATCACCATGTCCCGCATCGAGCGGGAGGAACTGACCAACCTGCTGGCTGTCGTGCGCGCTGGCACTGGCCTGGCGGGATTTCACGGCCTCATGTGCGACAGCTTCCGCAACGAGCCGGACTACCAGTTCATGACCGGCGGCCAGTGGGTCGCCCATCCGGGCAACATCATCGACTTCACCGTCAACGTGACGCGCCCGGACGACCCGATCATGCAGGGCATCGGCGATTTCACCTACCATTCCGAGCAGTACTACATGCATTTCGATCCCAGCGTCGAAGTCCTCGCCACGACCACCTTTTCCGGCCAGTACTTCGATGAGATCGATGGCGTGGTCATGCCCGTGGCCTGGAAGCGGCGCTTCGGAAAGGGGCGGGTGTTCTATTCCGCCCTGGGTCATGTGGTTGACGAATTCCAGGTGCCGCAGATGCGCACCATTTTCGAGCGCGGCGCTCTCTGGGCCAGCCGCTGAGCGCCCCCAACCATCGGCAAGGAGGAGACGATGGCAGAACTGAAACTTCGAGGCATCAACAAGAGCTTCGGCGCGGTCCAGGTGATCCGCGACATCGACCTCGATATTGGCGACGGCGAGTTCGTGGTCTTTGTCGGGCCTTCGGGCTGCGGCAAATCCACCCTGCTGCGCACCATTTCGGGCCTCGAGGAGCCAAGCTCGGGCAACATCATGATCGGTGGCGAGGACGTTACCGATTTTGACCCGTCCGAGCGCGGCGTCGCCATGGTATTTCAATCTTATGCGCTCTACCCGCATATGACGGTCGAGCAGAATCTCGGCTTCGGCCTCCGGATGGGCGGCATGCCCAGGGACCAGGTTTCCGAGCGCGTCATGGAAGCGGCACGCATCCTGGAGCTGACTGAACTGCTCGAGCGCAAGCCGCGCCAACTGTCGGGTGGCCAGCGCCAGCGCGTCGCCATCGGCCGCGCCATCGTGCGCCAGCCCAAGGCCTTCC
>CAMLKN010000111.1 GCA_946480655.1 uncultured Devosia sp.
GCCGCCGCCGACGATGCCTCGCTGACGCCGGACGAGCGCAATCGCGGCCGCGACCTTGCGACCCGCTTGCCCATGCGCGCGCTGACCCGCGCCTGGCAGATCCTGTTCAAGGGCAATGAAGAGACGGCGCGCGCGGGCAATGCCCTGCAGGCAGCCGAGATGACGCTGATCCGCCTCGCCTATGCTGCCGACCTCCCCAGCCCCGACGAGGTGATCTCGAAACTCACCCAGCAGGGCACGCTGCCCTCCGGTTCGAGCGCCCCGGCTCTGCCGCCGCGCGGGCCGTCGGGGGGCGCCTCGGCGATACGGGTGGAAGCCCTGCAGGCGGCGCCCGCCCCGGTTGCGGCACCGGCGCCGGCCCCTGCTCCCGCCGCGCGGCCGCAGGCCGTGGTTCAGCCAGCCCTCGCGACGGTGGCGAGCTACAAGGACCTGATTGCGTTGGCCGCCGCCAAGCGCGACGTGCTGGTCAAGCTCGCGCTCGAAAGCCAGATGCGGCCGGTCTCCTTCGAGCAGGGCCGCATCGAAGTGGCGCTCAGCGATGGCGCCGATCCGGGCATCATCGCCACGCTGTCGGCGCGGCTCCAGGCCTGGACCGGCCAGCGTTGGCTGATCATGGTATCGACCAAGGCGCCCGAGGGCCTGACCCTGCGGCAGGAAGCCGAGCAGAAGAAACAGGCGGCGACCGATGCGGCGCATGACGACCCGCTGGTCAAGGCCATCATGGAGACATTTCCGGGCGCCAAGCTGGTCAATGTGACGGTGCGCGAAGAGGCCGCCGCACCCGACCTGCCCCCGCCCCCGTTTGAAGAGGACGAAGAATGAAAGACATCATGAACATGATGAAGGCCGCCGGCGAGATGAAGGCCAAGATGGAGGCCATGCAGGCCCAGCTGGCAGAGCTGGTGGTCGAGGGCCGCTCCGGCGGTGGCATGGTCGTGGTTTCGCTCTCGGGCAAGGGGGACATGCGCGGCATCAAGATCGACCCCTCGCTCCTCAAGCCCGAGGATGCCGAGATGGTCGAGGACCTCATCATCGCCGCCTATGCCGACGCCAAGGGCAAGAGCGAGGCCGAAGCCCAGCGCAAGATGGCCGAAGTCACCGCCGGCCTACCGCTGCCGCCGGGCATGAAACTGCCGTTTTAGCCTGCTGCCGCGATCTGGTGACGCCTGGCGTTAACAGTCTGCTAGCAAATTGGCCCTTCTGGTGACCCTCCCATGCCCTCCGGCGGACCCGAAATCGAACAGCTGATCCAGCTCCTCGCCCGCCTGCCGGGGCTCGGCCCCCGCTCGGCACGTCGGGCGGTGCTGCACCTCATAAAGAAAAAAGAGCAGCTCATGCTGCCCCTTAGCGCCGCTCTGGACCGGGCCGTCGCGGCCGTGCGGACCTGCGAGGTCTGCGGCAATGTCGATACGATGAGCCCCTGCTCCATCTGCGCCGACCCACGGCGCGGTGAAAGCGGAATTCTCATTGTAGTAGAAGACGTTGCCGACCTTTGGGCCCTCGAACGCGCCGGCGTCGGCCAAGTGCGCTACCACGTCTTGGGCGGCGTCCTCTCGCCCCTCGACGGTGTCGGCCCGGATGATCTTAACCTCGATGGCCTGATCGGCCGGGCGCGGGATTATTCCGAGATCGTGCTGGCCATGAATGCCACGGTCGAGGGCCAGACCACGGCGCACTACATCACCGACCGGCTCACCGGCACCGGCATCAAGGTTACCCGGTTGGCTCATGGCGTGCCGGTCGGCGGCGAGCTCGACTATCTCGACGAGGGCACGCTCAGCCAGGCGCTCAAGGCGCGCACGGAGATCTAGGCACCGCCTAACTCAATGTAAATGCGGGTCAAATTCCTCGCTGCCATGCCAGGCATGGTCGTCATCGACCGGGCCATCCTCGTCATCTTCATAGAATTCCTCCTCGCCGATCAATGCCGCGCGGGCGTCCACGTCGTCGGGCGCTAGGGCGTCGAGATGATCGGCAGGGTCGGAGGCCATGGCTGCATCGACATTGCCCGTCTCCTCGGTATTGTCGAGGTCGCGCTGCAAGGCCTCGATGGCCCGATCAAGCTCGTCAAGCAGGAAGACCGGATCCTGGTCGCCAAAGTCGCCACTTTCGCGCTCGGCTGCCTCGACCCGCATTTCCCGCAAGCGCTCCAGACGGTCCTGCACCGGCCTGTCATCGCCATAGAGCAGGTCTTCCACCTCGCTCTGGCTATAGGGCTGGGAAATGCCGGGCGTATCGGCATTCTCGAAATTGGTTTCCTGGGGCACGAGACTGCCCGGATGGCTGTGGTTCTGCGCCATGGTCGCTCTCCCTTCCGCAATGGGCCAAGGTGCAACGCGGCAGCGGTCGGAGAGTTCGATCAGATGAGCAAATTCAGTTGAGGTCGCCCGGCTCGTCGCGGACGAGGCGCAAGGCGGGCTGCACCTCGTCGCTGCCGCCTTCCCAGCCGACGGGCACGGGCTTGGTGGTCTTGGCCCCAAGCTCGCGCAGCATTTCCACCTGTCGCACGACATTGCCGCGACCTGAGGAGAGCTGGTCCCTGGCCTTGGCATAGGCGCGCTGGGACTTGTCGATGGCGTCCCCGACCTGGTCCATGGTGGAAAGGAAGCCGGCCACCTTGTCGTAGAGCTGACCGGCGCGCTCGGCGATTTCCTCGGCATTCTGATGGCGCTTCTCGATATCCCAGACGTTGCGGACCGTGCGCAGCACGGTCATCAGCGTGGTGGGCGTCGTCAGCATGACGCCCTTGCCCACGCCGAATTCGACGAGCTTGGCATCGTGCTGGATGGCCGTGGCCAGCGCGCTTTCGATGGGCACGAACATCATCACATAGTCTAGGCTCGAACGGGCGGCGCGGTGATAGGTCTTGTCACCCAGCGTGGTGATATGGCTGCGCACCGAGGTAATATGCGCGCGCAGGTGATGGTCGCGATCCATCTCGTCGCTATTCACGAAGGCCTCGAAAGCCGTCAGCGACACCTTTGAGTCGATGACCAAACGGTCGCCATTGGGCATGAGAATTTCGACATCGGTGCGGACGCGCTGGCCGTCCTCCCCGGTGTGGCTCTGCTGGGTGAAATATTGCTCACCCTCGCGCAAGCCGGACTGTTCGAGAATGGTGGAGAGGATCATCTCGCCCCAGGCGCCCTGAGTCTGCGAACTGCCCTTGAGGGCGCGGGTGAGATTCTGCGCTTCGGTGGTGATCTGCAGGTTGCTCTCGGCCAGAGCGCGGATGCGCTCGCCCATGGCCGATCGGTCCTCGACGAGGTTCTTGTGGAACTCGGTGATCTTGTCCTGCAGGGGCTTCAAAAGCGTATCGACCTGCTCGCGGTTTTGCTTGGTGAAGGTCTCGCTGTGGCTGCGCAGCACATCGCCGGCAATGGATTTGAACTCGTCGGTCATCTGCTGGCGCGCCTCAAGGAAGCGCTTGAGGTTTGCCTCGTTCTGCCGCGCCTGTTCGTCGACGCGCGTGCGCATGGCAGCCAGTTCGGATTGCAGGCCGGTCGATTTCTCGCGCTCGGCATCGAGCAGCTCGGCCGCGCGATCCCGCTCGCGCTCGATCTGGGCTTCGAGATCGCGGATACGGGCATCGCGGGTTGAAACCTGTTCGAGGAAATTGGCTCTGAGTGTGTCCGCAGCCTCGCGTGCAGCGGCATCGGCGCGGGCTGCATTGGCGCGGGCCCATAGCACCAGGCTGAAGATCAGCAGCGTCAGCAGCAACGC
This sequence comes from uncultured Devosia sp., assembly GCA_946480655.1. The sequence continues at coordinate 3,724 of CAMLKN010000111.1, forward strand.
GCCCCCGGCGACGAGGGCCATAGCCACGGACACAGGGGCATCGCCCAGGGTGAACAGAATCAGGTCGAGATCACGCATGTGTGCAATCTAGTCCGATTCTGCTGTTCGCAAAATGTTCTACTTGAAGCCCGGTTTGACCGGGGCCGGAGTTGACCGCGGGAGCGGAAATCGCCATATCGGGAGCAATCCACTCATCGCCGGACTTTTTCACATGGCCATCCGCCCAATCCTCATCATTCCAGACGCGCGCCTAAGGGCCGTTGCCGACCCGATCATCGAGGTCGATGACGAGATCAAGTCGCTCGCCAAGGACATGCTGGACACGATGTATGACGCGCCGGGCATTGGCCTCGCCGCGCCGCAGATCGGGGTGATGAAGCGCATCGTCGTGATGGACCTGGCTGGCGAGGGCGAGCCTCCTGCGCCGCTGGTGATGATCAACCCGGAAATCACCCATTTCGGCGACCAGATGCAGGTGACCGAGGAGGGCTGTCTCTCGATTCCCGAACTCTATTACGAGGTCGAGCGGCCCAATGACGTGACGGTGAAGTACACCGATCTCGACGGCAAGGAAGTGGTCAAGGATGCATCGGGCAAACTCGCCGTCTGCATCCAGCACGAGCTCGATCACCTCGATGGCGTGCTCTATATCGACTATCTCAGCCGCTTGAAGCGCGATCGCGTGATCAAGAAATTCGACAAGCAGGCGAAGCGGGCCGCGGGCTGAGAACCGTGCCCGCGACCTCGCCCTTCGACGGGCTCAAGGTGAGGTCTTTGGGAGTGCTGCGTTCGCGTAGACCTCATGGTGAGCCCGTCAAACCACGAGGTCGTTGACCATGCGCGTCGTCTTCATGGGTACGCCCGAATTTTCCGTGCCGACACTAACCGAGATCGTCTCGGCGGGGCATGAGGTCGTTGCGGCCTATACGCGTGCGCCCAAGCCCGCCGGGCGGGGCCAAGCCGAACGCAAGACGCCGGTGCATGAGGCCGCGGAAGCCTTCGGCATTCCGGTGTTCACGCCGCGCTCGCTCAAGGGCGAGGCCGAACAGGCGCAGTTTGCGGCGCTTGGAGCGGAGGTGGCAGTGGTGGTGGCCTATGGCCTGCTGCTGCCCAAACCCATTCTCGATACTCCCGAATATGGATGCCTGAACCTGCATGGTTCGCTGCTGCCGCGCTGGCGCGGGGCGGCGCCGATCCAGCGTGCCATCATGGCGGGCGACAAGCAGACCGGCATCGTGGTGATGCAGATGGACGAGGGCCTTGATACCGGCGCCATGGGGCCGACCGAGATCATCCCGATCGGCACGGACATGACGGCCGGCGAGTTGCACGACCAGATGATGCGGCTGGGCGCTGACCTGATGGGAAGGGCACTGGCGGCACTGGAACGCGGCAGCCTCGACTTCACGCCGCAGCCGGAAAGCGGTGAAACATATGCCACCAAGATCGACAAGGCCGAGGCGCGGATCGACTGGTCGAAATCTGCCCAAGAGGTCCACAACCTGATCCGTGGCCTGTCTCCGTTTCCGGGTGCCTGGTTCGAACTGGAGCTGGGCGGCAAGCCCACGCGCATCAAGGCCCTGCGGTCCACCCTTGCCAGTGGCAGCGGCAAGCCGGGTGCGCTGCTCGGCGAAGGCCTGACCATTGCCTGCGGTTCCGGCGCCGTGCGCCTCACCCAGGTGCAGCGCGAGGGCAAGGGCGCCATGGATGCGGCGACATTCCTGCGCGGCGCCGGACCGCTGCCGGCCCAAGCAAGCTGATGGCGCGTTACAAGCTCACCATCGAGTATGACGGAACCCTCTTCTGCGGATGGCAGCGGCAGGCGGACCGGATGAGCGTGCAGCAGGCCCTGGAAGAGGCCATTGCGCGATTCTCCGGGGAAACGGTGACAACGCAGGCGGCCGGTCGCACCGATGCGGGCGTGCATGCCCTGGGCCAGGTGGCACATTTCGACCTTTCGAAGAATTGGGATCCGTTCCGCATCCGCGAGGCGCTGAACTACCACTTGAAACCGCATCCGGTAGTGATCATCGACTGCGCGGCAGTGGGCGATGACTTCGAGGCGCGGTTCTCGGCGACGGCGCGGCACTATGAATACCGCATCCTCAACCGGCGGGCACCGGCGGCCATCGAACGCAATCAGGTCTGGCATGTGCCGGTGCCACTCGATGCCGCCCGCATGCATGAGGCCGCGCAGCTCATTCTCGGCAAACACGACTTTTCCACCTTCCGCTCGGCCGAGTGCCAGGCCAACTCCCCCATCCGCACTCTCGACGCCTTCGACGTGACCGGCGATGGCGAAATCATCGCCATCACCGCCAGCGCCCGCAGCTTCCTGCATCACCAGGTCCGCTCGATGGTCGGGTCGCTCAAACTGGTGGGCGAGGGCAAATGGAGCCCGGCAGAGTTCCGGGCCGCGCTGGACGCCGCAGACCGCAAGCGCTGCGGGCCAATGGCACCGGCGAGCGGGCTCTACCTCACCGGCGTGGACTATCCCGGCGGCAACGGGCCCATGGCCTGAAGCAGAACGCCGCCCAGCACGAGAAGCCCGAGCAGTTGCGCGGCGATCTGCGCCACGATGAAGATGGCGATCTGCATTGGCGCCAGGGTGACGATGCGGCGCGCGATGTTGATCTCGACAATGATGCTGATGACCCCCACCACCAGCAACATGATGTCGCTGCCGCCCAGGAATACGATTCCCAGCGCACCGATCAGGGAGACGTAGAAGTTCACCCAATTATCGGCAACGAGGTAGGGCAGGAAGCCGTCGAGCCGCCCCATCATGTTAAGGACCAGATAGGCAGCGCCGATCTGGAGGGCGAAGAGCAATGCCGCCAGAATCGTCATGCTTGCAGCGGCGCCTGACGGTGAGGGGACGCCCAGAAACTGCGGCCCGAAGACACTGACCGTGACGGCCAGGACAAGGGCAATGAACGACCCGATCAGCCCGCGCTGCGAAAAATCGAAATACTGCGCTGCGTCCTGCCGGCCCAGCACCAGCGCCCAGGCGCCCAGGGCGGCGTCGCGGGCTTCTTCGATAAAGCTCTGATTGGGCTGGGGCAAGGGTCGGACTCGTCTCAGGCAGCGGGAATGGGCGCGGGCATGATGTAGAGCGCGATGGGCGTGCCGACAAGGAGCAGGACGGTCAAGACTGCGAAAGCTGCCGAAACGCCGATGGTCCATCCGCCAGCCATCCGGCCGAGGCGGTACAGCATATAGACCAGTCCAAGCCACAGGAGAGGGAGCAGGAACCCAATGGCCAGCGACACCAGCGCACCGAGGATGAGATAGAAGATCAGGGCATAAACGCCCGGCACCAGCAGCGGCAGAGCCGGGGCGTGGTCGCGCACGGCAAAGCGCGTGCCGAATATTCCGATCAGCAGGGCCGCCAGCCACAGCGACTGATAGAGCATGATGCCTACCAGCCCCATGAGCGTGGGGACGCCGACATCGAGCGAGGCGAGAACGACGGCGAGGAAGGCGAAGAGGTAGAACAGCACCAATGCCGTGGCGAGACCGGGACCGGTCAGGCGGAACCGCTG
>CAMLKN010000112.1 GCA_946480655.1 uncultured Devosia sp.
TCACACGCCTCGGCCGCCCCTCCATCTGCCATTGCCGCATGTGCCAGAAGGCCTTCGGCGGCTTTTTCGGCCCGTTGGTGACGGCACACAATGCGGTCTGGACCCGCGGCGAACCCAAGTGGTTCCAATCGTCCAACGCCGCCCGCCGCGCCTTTTGCGGCGATTGCGGCACGCCGCTCGCCTACGAGACGCGCTACGGGCTCGAACTGGCCATCGGCGCTTTCGATGACCCCACGGTTGCCGCGCCGGTCATCCAGGTCAATCTCAATGATCGGCTGCCCTTCTTTGCCGGTCTCTCGACACTGCCTGAGCGCACCGAAGTCAGCGACGAATGGCGCGACTTCATGGCCGGCATTCATTCCAACCAGCACCCGGACCACGACACGACCGACTGGCCACCCCGGGAGGAAACCTGATGGATCGCTACGAGATGGAAGTCAGCGGCGGCTGCCAGTGCGGCGCGGTGCGCTACCACGCCACCGAGATGATGGACAATTCCCACATCTGCCACTGCCGCATGTGCCAGAAGGCCGTCGGCAATATCTTTGCGGCGCTGGTGGCCGCCCCGCGCGAGGCCATCACCTGGACACGCGGCACCCCCGCGCGTTTCCGCAGTTCCGATCACGTCGATCGCGGCTTCTGCGCCCAATGCGGAACCCCGCTCTTTTACGACGACACGACGGGGGACCGGGTCAATTTCACCATCGGCTCGCTCGACCATCCCGAACTCTTCCCGCCCCATGCCAATACCGGCAATGAGAGCCGCGTCCCCTGGTTCGACACATTGCCGACGATCGAACATGGCGGTGCCACCGAAGACCCCAGCCGTGAGGCCTGGTGGAGCGCGATCAAGGCCAGTAACCACCAGCATCCGGACCACGACACCGACGTCTGGCCGCAAAAGCAGCAGTAATCCGAGTTAGGCCCCAAGCCATGTCCCGCGAACGCCTCTACCTCTTCGACACCACCCTGCGCGACGGTGCCCAGACCGCCGGCATCGAATTCTCGCTCGAGGACAAGATCGCCATTGCGCGCATGCTCGAAGAGCTTGGTGTCGACTATGTCGAGGGTGGCTATCCCGGAGCCAATCCCGTGGACACGGCCTTTTTCGAGAAGAAGCAGACAACGAAGGCCAAATTCACTGCGTTCGGCATGACCAAGCGGGCAGGGCGCTCCGCCGCCAATGATCCGGGCGTGCAGGGCCTCGTCAATTCTGCCGCCGACGCCACCTGTTTTGTGGCCAAGGCCTGGGACTACCAGGTGGAACTGGCGCTGGGCTCGACCACCGGCGAGCATCTCGAAGGTCTGTCCGATACGGTCCGCACCGCCGCTTCCGCCGGCAAGGAAGTGCTGATCGATCTCGAACATTTCTTCGATGGCTACAAGGCCAACCGCACCTACGCGCTGGCCTGCGTCCAGGCGGCGCTGGAGGCCGGCGCCCGCTGGGTTGTCCTCTGCGACACCAATGGCGGCACCATGCCCTCCGAGGTGAGCGAGATTGTCAGGGACGTCATGACCATCGCCCCGGGCGACCGGTTGGGCATCCATCCGCATGACGATACCGGCCAGGCCGTCGCCAACGCACTGGCGGCGGTGGAAGCCGGCGTGCGCCAGATCCAGGGCACGCTCAATGGCCTGGGCGAGCGCTGCGGCAATGCCAATCTTGTCACATTGATTCCAACTCTGGTTCTAAAGCCTTATTATGCCGAGCGTTTCGAGACTGGTGTGACGCCGGCCCAGCTTGCCAACCTGACCCACATTTCCCGCGCCTTCGACGATCGGCTCAACCGCGCACCGGCCCGCCAGGCGCCCTATGTCGGGGCTTCGGCCTTTGCCACCAAGGCCGGTATTCATGCTTCTGCGCTGCTCAAGGATTTTTCCACCTACGAGCATGTGCCGCCCGAAAGCGTCGGCAATGAGCGCTCCATCATGGTCAGCCAACAGGCCGGCAAGTCGAACCTGCTGACGGCGCTGGCGCGGCACAAGATCGTGCTTGGCAAGGATGATCCGCGTCTGGAAAGGCTGCTGGCCACGGTCAAGGAGCGCGAAGCCCGCGGCTATTCCTATGATGGCGCCGATGCCTCCTTCGCCGTGCTGGCCCGCCGCGTCCTTGGCACGCTGCCCGATTTCTTCGATGTCGAGCACTATCGCGCCATGGTCGAGCGCCGGCACAATGCCCTGGGCGACGAGGTCACCGTCACGGAGGCTGTGGTCAAGATCCGGGTCGATGGCGAATTGCTGATGTCGGTGGCCGAGGGCAATGGCCCGGTCAATGCCCTCGATCAGGCCCTGCGCAAGGACCTGGGCAAGTTTTCGTCCCGTATCGAGGACCTCGAACTGGTCGACTTCAAGGTGCGTATCCTGGACGGCGGCACGGGCGCGGTCACCCGTGTACTGGTCGAAAGCCGCGATGCCAGCGGCGAGCGCTGGAGCACCATCGGGGTCTCGTCCAACATCATTGATGCGTCCTTTGAAGCTCTGTATGAATCAATCACATACAAGCTGTTGAAGACTGAAGCGGTTCAGGATTCGGCAGTGGGGGAAATCACCAGCCGGGCAACCGGCTGATCGCTCATCATCGGGAGGGCAAACTGGCCGAAACCGCTCCGAAACGACCTCTGGCTCTGACAATCGGGGCAGCGGCAGTTACTCTTCTCGTCATTCTCGGCGTTCTTTCCGGTCCGTCGATCGTCTCCTGTTTCAACAGTGCCGATGGCATGGGCCAGTGCCTGCGCGGCAAGATGACCGAAGTCGGGCTCATCCCCGCTGCCCCGGCGCCCGCCGTGGCCGAGGTCGAGGAGGCGGAGCCCGAGGCTGTCGCCGTGGTCGAGGAAGCCGTGCCGGCCGAGCCCGCGCTCGACGTGACCCCGCCTGCGGAGGCGGCCGTCGATGTCGACGAAGTCGTGGCCGCCACCTTCGGTCTTCTGCGCGCCGAGCCCGATGGTTCGGTGGTCATTGCCGGCTCTGGCCGGCCGGGCAGCAAGGTCGAGGTCTTCGCCAATGGAGAATTGCTCGGCACCGTCGAGGTAGAATCGACCGGCGATTGGGTTTTTGTGCCGGAGGCGCCCCTGCCGCCGGGTGGGCTCGAAATTACCCTGGGCGAGGAGGGCAAGGACGGCACGGCTGAAGATTCCTTCATCGTCGTCATCAACGAGGACAAGACCAGCCAGCCGCTGGTTGTTGCCAGCAAGCCGGGCGAAGCCAGCGAAGTCCTGCAGGGCCTGACTGCGCCCACGACGGTTGCCGCTGCTCCCGAAACAACCGAGACCCCGGCTCCGGCCGAGACGCCAGCCATGGCCGCCGCACCCGAGGCCGCGGTGGAACCCCCGGCGACCGAGGAGCCCATTGCCGTGGCAGCCGGCACAGAACCGGCTGCCCCCGAGGCAGCGGCCGAACCCGCCGCAGAACCTGCCACGGAAGTGGCTGATGCCCCCGATGCTGCCGCGACCGAACCGGCAACCGAAGAGCCGATGGCCATGGCATCGGCCCCGGAACCGGCCACTACCGAGCCTGCCCCCGAAGCCGGCGCCATGGCTCCCGCGAGCGAGCCGGCAGCCGCAACGGACGCGACCCCAGCCGAACCGGCAGCGGCGACGTCTGTTCCGGCCGAACCCGCCGCCCCGGCGCTTGCCGACGTCGCGCCCACCATCGACGCCATTGAGATCGAGACCGATCGCACCTTCTTTGCCGGTGCCGGCCCCGATGGTGGGATCATCCGTCTCTATGTCGACGACGCCTTCGTCGCCGATGCTCCGGTCGAAGGCGGTCGCTGGCTGGTGGAAGCCGGTCCGGTGCTCGACAAGCCAAGCCAGCGTGTCCGCGTCGACCTCCTGCAGCCGGACTCGGCCGAGGTGATCGCGCGCGCCGAGGTCGATTTCGTGGTCGATGTGCCCGAGGTCGAGCAGCCTGTGACCGTAGCCGAGGCCCCGGCCGCCGAGCCGGTAGCCCCAGCCGAACCCGCGACCCCGGCTGAGCCGGCCGCTGCGACCGAGCCTGCCGCGTCCACCGAACCGGCCGCTCCGGCACCGGCAGTCGAGCCCGCCCAGGCTACGGAACCCGCCGCTGAACCTGCCCCCGCCGCGCCGGCCGAGCAGCCCGCGGCCGAGCCGGTGGCAACAGCCGAGGCCGAGCCCGCTCCCGAAACGGCTGACACAACCGCGGCTCCTGCCGAACCGGCGGCGCCAGTCGCGGTTGCCGAGGCGCCCGCCGCCGAACCCGCACCTGCTGCTGAACCGGCCCCGGCTGCAGATGAACCTGCTGTCGAGGTGGCTGCCGCGCCTGAACCCGCACCCGCGACACCCGCCGAACCGGAAGTGCCCACCATGGTCGCCGTTTCGCTGGGCGACCCGGAGGCCCAGCGCTTTGTCTCCGGCAAGGCCATCATCCGCCGCGGCGACAATCTGTGGACCATTGCCCGCCGCGTCTATGGCGAGGGGCTCAAATACACCACGATCTACGAGGCCAATACCGGCCAGATCCGCAATCCCAATCGCATCTATCCAGGCCAGGTCTTCGACCTGCCAGAGGGTGCGGCGGGGCAATAACGACGAAAAAGAACGGCGCCCGCGGGCGCCGTTCCTCTTTCTCCTATTGATTTTCGAGGCCTCAGGGCCCATGTTCCATCGCAATTCACCGATTAACGTTATCGGGCTTGCCGGCGGGCGCCCACAGCGGTGAAGAGCCAACGAGTTTGTCTCATGCATGACGACGACATTGCCAATATCATGCGCGCCCTGGGCCATCCCGTTCGGCTCGAAATTTTGCGCATCATGGCGACCCAGCAGCAGGGCCAATGCTGCTGCGGGGATGTGACCGAAAGCCTGCCACTGGCCCAGTCCACCGTCAGCCAGCACATCAAGGTGCTGCACGACGCCGGCCTCATCGAGCGCAAGCCGCATGGCACGCGCAACCGCTATTGCATCCGTCAGGATCGCTTCGCCGAACTCAGCGCCGCCTTTGGCGGCCTCCTCAAGGGGCTGGCGCCCGTCGCCGCCAACAAGGATACGGAACCCGCCTGATGGCAAACAACAGTCCTGGTAAGTCGCCCTCCGTCAGCGCTGACGAGGGATCGGTCTTCTCTACCATCCGCAATCTCTGGTCCTATATGTGGCCCGAGAACCGCCCCGACCTGAAACTGCGCGTGGTGCTGGCGCTTTCGGCGCTGCTGGCCAGCAAGGTGGCGACGACGCTGGTGCCCTTTGCCTACAAGGGCATCATCGACAGCCTCGATGGCACCAGCCCGGATTCCACCCTGGTCCTGGGCCTCGCCATCCCCGTCGTGCTGGTCATCGCCTATGTCGTCGGCAACATCGTCGATGCCGGCTTCCAGCAATTGCGCGACGTGCTGTTTGCCAGCGTCGGTCAGCATGCCGTGCGCAAGCTGGCGCTCCAGACCTTCCATCACATGCACCGCCTGTCGCTGCGCTTCCACCTGCAGCGGCGCACTGGTGGCCTCTCCCGCGTGATCGAGCGCGGCACCAAGGGCATCGAAACGGTCGTCCGTTTCGCCATGCTCAACATTGCGCCCACTATCGTCGAGTTTGTGGTGGTCTCCGTCATCTTCGTCTGGATGTTCGGGGTGAGCTATCTCGGCGTCCTCGTGGTGATGATCTGGGCCTATCTCTACTTCACCATCAAGGCGTCCAACTGGCGCATCGCCATCCGCCGCGACATGAACGAGAGCGACACGGACGCCAATGGCAAGGCCATCGACAGCCTCCTCAACTTCGAGACGGTGAAGTATTTCGCCAACGAGCAGATGGAAGCGCAGCGCTTCGACAAGGCCATGGCCGGCTACGAGCGCTCCGCCATCCGCATCTGGACTTCGCTGGGCTTCCTCAACTTCGGCCAGGCCGTCATCTTCTATGGCGGTTTCCTCATCATCTCCATCATGGCCATTCTGGGCGTGATGAACCGCACGCTGACGTTGGGCGACTTCGTCCTGCTCAACACCTTCCTCTTGCAGATCTACCGGCCGCTCAACTTCATCGGCTTCGTCTATCGCGAACTGCGCCAGGGCCTCACCGACATCGAGGAAATGTTCAAGCTGCTCGACCAGGATCCGGAAATCGAGGACAGCCCCGGCGCCAAGCCCCTGGCCGTGACTGGCCCGGTCGTGCGCTTCGAGGACGTGACCTTCCACTACGATCCCGATCGCCCCATCCTCAAGGGCGTGAGCTTCGAGGTTCCGGCCGGCAAGACCGTTGCCATCGTTGGCCCCACCGGCGCCGGCAAGTCGACCATTTCGCGCCTGCTGTTCCGCTTCTATGACGTCACCGGCGGCCGCATCACCATCGATGGCCAGGACCTGCGCGACGTCACCCAGGAGAGCCTCCGCTCCGCCATCGGCATGGTCCCCCAGGACACGGTCCTGTTCAACGACACCATTGGCTACAACATTCAATATGGTCGCCCTGATGCCTCCGAGGAGGAAGTGCGCGAAGCGGCTCGCATGGCCCAGGTCGGTCCGTTCATCGACAGCCTGCCCAAAGGCTACAAGACTCCTGTGGGCGAGCGAGGTCTCAAGCTGTCCGGCGGCGAGAAGCAGCGCGTCGCCATTGCCCGCACCATCCTCAAAGCACCCTCCATCCTCATCCTCGACGAGGCCACCTCGGCGCTCGACACCAAGACCGAGCGCGATATCCAGGCGGCGCTGGACGAAGTCTCGCGCAATCGCACAACCGTGGTCATTGCCCACCGTCTCTCGACGGTCGTCAATGCCGATGAAATCCTGGTATTGCGCGACGGGCAGGTTGCCGAGCGCGGCAACCACGCCGCGTTGCTGCAGCAGAACGGTCTCTATGCCCAGATGTGGAACCGCCAGCGCGAGGCCAACGAGGCCGCCGAACTGCTCGCCCGCACCCAGGACGACCCCGAAGGCTTCGTCAAGCGCGGCGTCCCGGCAGCGGAATAGCTTCGGGCCGACCGGCGGCAAATCCGCTCCGGTGGAGCGCAGAAGGCCGGACTGGCTGCCTGACACTGCTCAGGCGGCCGCTTTGGCAATTTCCGCATCCGCCGCCGCGATCACTGCGGCCGGCTCGGCGCCCATCAGCCGCAATGCCCGCACGGCGCGGCCATGTCCCATCTCGGCGACGACCTTGAGGACATGTGAACCATCGAGGGGCCCGGACACGCCACGCTTGCGCAGCCGTGCCAGCTCCTGCACCACCACCTTGCCACTGGGCGCCGCATCATAAAGGCCGGATGGAGCGGGCAGGGGCTTGCTCTGCCCGGCGGTCCGGTCGATCACGACATC
>CAMLKN010000113.1 GCA_946480655.1 uncultured Devosia sp.
AGCCGGTCCCCGAGGGGCAGGCTCATGCGCCTTTCGGGAGACTGCATGATGACTTTGCTTCAGACATTTTCGGTGGCGGCTCTGGCCACCACGGCCCTGACCATGCCGGCCTGGGCGGCCGGTACGGTGACCGATCCAGGGGAGGTCGTGCCGGGGCGCTACTGGAGCGACGCCGTCGGCGTCAGCGGGAATGGCCAGTTCATCGTCGGGCGGGGCTATGACGGCATCCGGCATGTATCTTTCCTGCTGACGCCCGATGGCGTGGTCCAGGTCGCCGATCCCACATGGTCGCTGCTGGCCAACGATGTTTCCAACACCGGCGTGGTGGTGGGGCAAATGACGGCGATGGGGACAACCGCCTTCCGCTGGACGCAGGCGGATGGACTGACGGACCTGGGCCGACTGGAAATGCTCAATGGTGGGGCGAGCTTCGCCTTGGCGGTTTCCGACGATGGTACGCGTGTCCTCGGGCACAGCAACCGCCCCTCGATCGGCATTTTCGAAGCCTGGATCTGGGCGGAAGGGGCCACCACCGGGGTCCTGGGCAATCCTGAAATGTATGGCCTTGGCACGCTGGCCGGCGGGCAGGACAGCGTAACCGGGGGACTGTCGGGCAACGGGCTCTGGGCCGCCGGAGGGGCTGTGAATGCGGGCGGCGAAGTGCGCGCTGTCCGCTGGTCGCTGGCCGATCTGGAAACCGCCTGGACGACGATCCTTGACCTTGGCACGCTGGGCGGCGCCTCGTCCGGGGCCAATGACGTCAGCAATGACGGTCGCGTGGTCGTGGGCACGTCGATCGACACCAATGGCAGCAGCCGGGCCTTTCGCTGGGTGGAGGGGGCCACGGGCGGCGTTGCTGGCAATGTCCAGATGTATGACCTCGGCTCGCTTGGCGGGGCCTCCTATGCCAATGCGGTATCTGCGGATGGCGCGGTTGTCGTGGGCGACTCGGAAGATGTCGATGGGAATAACCTGGCGTTTCGCTGGACTGCGGGCACCGGCATGATCAGTGTCGCCGACTGGCTCGAAGCGAATGGCGTGGTGCTGGGCGACCGCGAGCTCGAGAGCGCGAACGGCGTGTCTGACGACGGAAATGTCGTTGCCGGGCAGCAACTGGTGAACGGTACTTCGGTCCGGGCCTACATTGCGCGGGTGGTTCCCGATGAGGGCGGGGAGGGTGGCTCCGGCATTCTGGATGTCGACGAGTATACGCGCTCGCTGCTCGCCAATGCCCGGACGGCGCAGATGGGCGTGGACCTGACCTGGCTGCCGCTCAACGGTGCGCATCACCGGCCGTTGATGACGCAGGGAAGTCTGGCCGATGACGCCTGCATCTGGTCGGTCAGCGACCTTGCCTACAGGGCCGATGCAGGGTCCGGAATGGCACTGACCGAAGTGGGCGGGTGTGGCGCCCTGGGCGGCGGGAGCGTGGTGGCCGGGCTGGGCGTGGGGGCCAGCACCTCCTGGCAGGGCCTTGCGCTTGGTGGCAATGCTCAACTGTCCGGCGCCTATGTGATGGGCGAGGTCGACTGGAACCCCGACGGCACGCCGCTCCTGCTGTCGCTGACCGGCGTGCTCGGGGGCTGGCAGGCCAATATCAACCGCGCCTATACCAACGGTGCTGCCACCGAGATGTCGAGCGGGTCCACGGGTGTTGCGGCCGGCGTCATCCGGGCGCGGGTGGATTGGCAGGATGCGGCAGTGCTGGGCAATGTCAGCATCAATCCCTGGATTTCCGGCGCCATCGGGCGGACCGAGATGGGCGGCTATGTGGAAAGCGGTGGGGCCTTTCCGGCCCGTTTCGACGCGCAGGGCGTGGTGCAGGGCGAGGTCCGGCTTGGCGTCACTGCGGAAGCGGAGCTTTCGCCCCAGACGACGCTGAGCGGTACGCTGGAAGTGGCGCATCGCGGCGGTGACGCAGTGGCGGCCAATGGGCAGGTGCTCGGCCTCTTCGATTTCGGGTTGGGTGGCGGCGCAATGGGGGCGACCTGGGCGCGCGCCGGCCTCGATCTCGATCATCAGATCACGGAAGCGGTTCGTCTTTCTGGTTCGCTGCATGCAGCGACGCAGGGGCAGGATGCGACGCTTTCGGGGTCGCTTGGTCTTCGGGCAGTGTTCTGATCTTCCCGGCTCCTGCCCGGTTCAAGCGAAAGGCGCCGTCCGGGTGGACGGCGCCTTGGTGTTTGCGCGGATGAGGTCAGAAGGCCTGGTAGCTCGAGATGGCGTTGTTGTAGCTGCCCAGCGAGGGCTTGTCGGTGGAGATGGTGGTGCAGGCACCGCCATACCAGAAATCCTTGCAGACGGTGACCTGGGCGCCACCCTGGAGCTTGATGGACGAGATGGTGTCGTTCCAGCCGCCGGGCAGGTTGGGGTCATCGTCGCCGGCATTGACGCAGAACTGGGCGCCGGTGAAGTTGTTACCCTTGAAGAAGCAGACCTTGGCCGGGACCGGGGGCGCCGGCGGCGGGGCCGGGGGCGGCGCATCGCCAATGCCGAAGGAGAAGCTGGGGCCGCCGGGGCCGACGCTCATGCCGAAGTTGAACGGGATGTCGGTGTCGCCACCGTTGCCGCCGCCATTGCCTTCATAGGGGGCGAGATAGTTCTTGGAGGCCCAGCCATCGGTGCCGGAGGCCCGATCGACGAAGCACCAGGTGCCCTGACACTGCTTGACGTCGACGATTTCGCCGGCGGCCAGCGTGCCGACCTTGGCATAGCCGGTGCCGGGACCGGTGCGGACATTGACGGCGCCGGTGGCGATGCCGGGAGCGGCCGAGGCGGCCAGGGTGGTGATCAGGGTGACGGCGGCGAGCGCCGACCCGAAAGTGATGGTCTTGATGGACATTGCGTACCCTCTTGTGTCTGGTGACGGACCGCAGGAGCGGTGCGTTTCTGAGCGCTATTTGAGGGGATTCCGGCTGAACCCGTGCTGAATGCCGCATTTAGGCCACAAGGCTGAACGGGCCAGTTCCCGGCCTCGAAGATGAACGGCGCACAGGAAAACGCCCGGCGTCTGGTCAAACGCCGGGCGGTTTAGCGATTCTCAGGGTTGGGTCTCAGTAAACCCGGATCGAGCTGAGGTTCCGGCGCAGGAACGGGTCTAGGACCGGCTGGCTCTCAACGAGGCGTTCGCAATAGGACTGGAAATTGCGGTCGCGGCAAAGGGCGGCGCTGGTAGCCGTCACCACGCGCACGGAGGAAATGCGATTGTCCCAGCCCCAGGTGGCGAGATCCAGGAAGACATCGCCAGTATCGGCGCAGAACGACCGGCCGGTATAATGGGTGCCTTCATAGAAGCAGAGCTCGCCCCCGGCGAGATCGGGCCACTGGTTGTCGCTGTCGAACTTGGGCCAGTGCGGATCCTTGCCGAAATCGAGGTTGACGCTCATGGTCCAGCCGCGTCCGCCCGGGCCATCGACGAGGCACCAAAGCTTCTGGCAGCGCAGGATCTTGATGGCGACTTCGCCGGGGATTTCGCCGGTTACGTCATAGGCGGCGCCGGGGCCACTTTGCAGGATGAGCGTCTCGCGGCTCCAGCCATGGCTGCCAGACGCCGACAGGGACATTGCCGGCGCGGCCGGCAACAGGGCGAAGAGACAGGCAAGTCCAAAGGCAAGCAGCAAACGCATGGGTTGATTCCATGTTGTCATCCGGCCCGAAGTAAGCCCGACAAATTCAACAGTGTAAAGCAAGACGCCGCTCCCGGAGGAAGCGGCGTCGAAATGTCGTTAAGCCCGAGTATTACTTAGCGGGTGCGGATCGAGGCGACGTAGTCGTCGAAATCACCCAGCGAAGAGGCGCTGGTGGTGTAGGTGCGGCAGACGCGATAGTTGGTCTCGGCGCAGACCTGCACTTCATAGCCACCGGGATTGTCGATGGAGGAGATGCGGTCGGTCCAGCTGCGCAGGTCACGGGTGGATTCACCGGGGGTCATGCAGAAGCTGTCGCCACGGAAGCGGGTGCGATCGTAGAAGCAGATTTCGTCTTCGATCGGCTGAATCACCGGCGGGCGGGGCTGCGGCTGGGGCTGGTTGCCGATGCCGATGCTGATCTGGCCGCCATTGGGGCCGCCAATGGTGAAGCCGAAGGAAATGCCGGGGTTAGATGGGTTCACGGGCCGGCCGCCGGCACTGAGATAGCTGGCCGAGACCCAGCCGTCAGGACCCGGCTTGGTGATGTAGCACCAGGAGCTCTGGCACTGCTGCACATCGACCTGCTGGCCGGCGCGGGCCACGTCGACCACGGCATAGTTGGTGCCCGGGCCGGAGCGCACATTCACGTTCGTGGTGATGGTGCCCGGGGCCGCATAGGCGGCGGGCAGGAAGACAACCACGGCCGCTGCGGCGACTGCGACGCCGGTGGCCAGGTTCAGAAGATTCTTGCGGGTCTGACGATGCATGACATGCTCCCTCGACATGGTCTTTCCGGCCCCGAACCTTCGGGACGACGCTGGCGGCGACCACGCCTATTCTATTGTGACTCCAGAAACGAGTTCCGGGTGCAAAGAGTTCCGGCATGGCTAACGAGCAACGCACGAGTGATCCGCCCCCGAACCCGCTGGTTCGATGGGCGCAAAAAAGCAGATGCTGGCTGAACGCAAGCTGAACGGAAATATTCAGCTCTGGGGGATGACCCGCTTCTGGCCGTTCTCGTCGAGCGAGACATAGACAAAGCGTGCGTCGGTGACCTTGCTGCGGTCGGCGAGGCGATTGCGGCGCACCCAGGCCTCGAGGCCGACTGTGATCGAGGTGGTGCCGATCCGTTCGATCTCGGCATAGACGCAGAGCACGTCGCCGACCTTGACCGGTGCGATGAAAGTCATGGCCTCGACAGCGACGGTGACGACGCGGCCCTTGACCCGCTCGACAGCGGCAATGGCGCCGGCAATGTCCATCTGGCTCATCACCCAGCCACCGAAAATGTCGCCGGCCGGATTGGTATCGGCCGGCATGGCCAGCGTGCGGATGGTGAGGGCGCCCTTGGGCTCGGTGGCGTCGTTCTGCATCGGTCAGGGTCCCTTTACCGGCCAGCGGCCAAACGCTTCCTCCCAGTGCTTGCGGCACAGGGAAACATAGTCGGCCTTTTCGGGGGCCACTGTATTGCCGTCGGTCTGCACCCGTCCATTGGCATCCCGGCGTACGACCATGGTCGCCTTGGCGCCGCACCAGCAGATGGTGCGGATTTCCCTCAGGCTATCGGCAACTGCCAGCAGTTCGACCGCGCCAGGGAAAGGACGGCCCAGGAAGTCCGTGCGCAACCCGTAGCACATGACGGGGATGTTCAGCCGGTCGGCGACGCGCGCCAACTGCCAGACATGGTCACGGGTGAGGCACTGGACCTCGTCGAGGAAGACGCAGTCGACCTTGGATTCGAGGGCATAGTCGTGGATGCGGACGTAGAGGTCGGTGTCGTCGTCGTAGAGTTCGGCATCCTCGGAAATGCCGAGGCGCGAACTGATAATGCCCGGCTTGCCGCCGGCATAGGCCGCGCAGGTGAAGAGCAGCACGCGCATGCCGCGCTCGCGATAGTTGTAGGCAGCCTGCAGCAGCAAGGTAGACTTGCCGGCATTCATCGCCGCATAGGAAAAGTAGAGCTTGGCCATTGTCGCGCCCGAAAGATCGGCTTCACTTTTGGCGCAGGCAGTGGCCCGGGGCGAGGCAGAATCCGTCCCGCTCCACAAAAAAAGAGGCCGCCCTGAGGCGGCCAGGACCGAATTGGATCGGTCGGGAAGGCCGGGGGTTGGCGGTCCGGGCCTTCCGATGGCGGCGCGGCGTTGGGGACGCGGGGCCGTCAATCCTGGCCAATGGGGGGAGCCGGGATGGCTGGACCCTATGGGGGGTAGATGACAGAGGCGTGACAGAAGAAGAGTTTTGTACAGATGCGCCGCAAGGAATGTTCAGCTTCGGTTCAGGCTGGTTCGGACACTAATTCAATGTCGATCTACGAGGAGCCCGGAATGACCAAACTTGCCCGTCTTGGCCTTGCACTTGCAATTGGGCTGGGCGCCATCGTGCCGGCAAGTGCATCGCCCGTGGGCCTGTGGGAAATCGAGATGCGCGACTCGCGCTATGACGTGACGCTGTGCGGTGACGGCACCCAGCTTTGCGCCGAACTCGTCTGGCTGGGCAATGGCGCGGACAATGCCGAAAACCTGCCCTATCTCAACACGCTGTTGATCGACCACGCGCCGCAGACCCGCCCCAACCAGTGGAAGGGCGACCTGCACATCTACGGGCAGCGGGCATCGGGCACGATCACCCAGGTCAGCGCCAACCAGATCACGCTCAAGGGCTGCGTCGCCTTCGTGATCTGCAAGACCTACCAGATGTATCGGTACGAGCAGTAGGTCAGTTCACCGTCCGTGGCTCGTGGACCTTGCGGCGGGCCCATAGGGCGGGCACGGCCTCGACCAGCAGGATTGCGGCAAAGATCAGCGTGGCGCCGGCATAGCCGACCATGGGCAGGCGCTCGCCCAGCACGACGGCACCGCCCAGAGCGGCGAACAGGCTCTCGGCGGAGAGGATGATCGCGGCATTGGCGGGCGGCACATGCTGCTGGCCGATGGCCTGCAGGGTGAAGCCGACGGCGGTCGAGAGCACGGCGGCATAGGCGATCTCGATCCAGCCCGAGGAAATGGCTTCAAGGGTGGGCGCTTCGGTGCCGAGGGCGATGGCGCCGGAAAAGAGGCCCGCAAAGAGGAAGCTGATCGCCGAGATGAAGATGGGCAGGCCGGTGAGGCGCGCCACGTGGCCGAGCAGGATGACGTGCATGGCCCAGAAGACCGCGCTGCCCACGATGAGCCAGTCGCCGCTGTTGAAGCTCTGCAGTCCCCCGCCATTGAGGAAGTAGATGCCGACCAGCGCCAGCGGCACGCCGACAAAGATGATCGGGTGAGGCCGGGTGCGAAAGAGCAGGAAGCCGAGTAGCGGCACGAAGAAGACATAGAGGCCGGTGAGGAAGCCGCCATTGGTGGCCGTCGTGGTGGCCAGGCCCGCCTGCTGCAGCCAGGAGCCGAGGAAGAACACCGTGCTCATGGCCAGGATGAAGAACCAGTGGATGGACGTGAGTTTCACCGCCTTGCGGCGGATTTCGCCCAGGGCCAGCGGCAGGATCAGCAGGCCGCCGAGGAGGAAGCGGACGCCGGCAAAGGTCAGCGGCCCCATGGAGTCCATGGCCGATTTCTGGGCGATGAAGGCAAAGCCCCAGAACATGGTGCAGAGCAGCAGGAG
>CAMLKN010000114.1 GCA_946480655.1 uncultured Devosia sp.
CCGGCGAGTTCGCCGCCCTGAAGCACGCCCTGCTGCACCAGGTCGATGGTGAGGCCGGATGGCGTGGTCAGCGTCAGCTTGCCGACCTTGCTGTCGCTGGTGCTGGTGGTCGCCAGGGAGGTCGGCGACAGGGCGCCGGCCGTGGCGAACTTGAAGGTGGAAAAGCCATTGTCGAGCAGCCCCACGCCCGAGCGGGTCATCAGCGCCACCGTGCCATCGGCCCGATACTCAGCCTGCACGTCGATGACCTCGGCGACCGAGGCCACCAGACGATCGCGTTGGTCGTAGAGCTGGGCACGGGCCGTGTCGGTCATCCCGAGGTCCAGCATGCGCTTGTTCACCTCGTCGAGCGAGATGAGCATGGCATTGACTTCTGACACGTCGTTGGCGATGCGCGTCTCGGCTTCCTGGCGAAGCTGCTGGATCACGCCCGACATGGTGTTGAGCTGCTGGGCAAAGGCCTGGGCCCCGGCCACGACATTGGCGCGCGTGGGATAGTCGTCCGGGCTCGTCGCCAGCGCCTGCAGGGAATTCTTGAGCGAACCGAACATGGTGTCGAGCGAGTTCGCATCGCCCGGCTTGCCGAGATACCCCTGGAGCTTGCTGAGATAGTCGCCCATGACACTCGACATGGACGTGTCCGACACCTGGCGGTTGTAATAGGTCTGGAGGCTGAGGTTGAAGGCCCGGTCTACACCGGCCGAGCGCGCATAGGTGCTGTTGACCGACGAATAGTCGATGATGTTCAGCGACTGGCGGTGATAGCCCGGCGTGCCCGAATTGGCGATGTTCCGGCTCAGGATCGTGATGGAATCCTGGCTGGTCCGCAGACCCGATACAGCATTCGAAAGTGACGAAACCAGACCCATGATCGCGGCCCTCAAACTGGAAACTGGCCCGGGGCGTCACGCCCCGGACCGTGTACTCAGGTTCCGCCTCAGCGGATCATGTTCAGGGCTTCCTGCAGCATCTCGTCGGCGGTCGAGACGATACGGGTGCCAGCCGAATAGGCCTGCTGGGTGATGATGAGCTTGGTGAATTCGTCGGAGATGTCGGTATTGGACGCCTCAAGAGCGCCGCCGATAATGCCCGAGCCGGAGAGATCGAAGATCGGCTCGCCCGATTCCGAAGTGGCCTCATAGACACCGCCGTCCAGGCGCTTGAGCGAATTGACGCCATTGAACTGCGCCGTCACCACCTGAGCCATTTCGATGCGTTCGCCATTGGAATAGGTGGCAACCACACGGCCGCTATCGGTGATGGCCACCGAGAGGAATTCGCCCGCGCCGTAACCGTTCTGGTTGAGCGTGGACACCGTCACCGTGCCGTTGACGTCAGCGAATTGCGAGACGCCATTGGTGTCGTGGGCCAGCACCACGTCGCCGATCAGCACACCATTGACGCGCAGATCGTCGATGGTGGCCTGGGGAACGCTGGTCGAGAGCGAACCATTGCTGCCGAACTCGTAGTCCTGTCCGATATTGGTCCAGGCCGGCGAACCACCCACGGCGGCACTGTCGGAGAGATAGAACAGGTTCCAGCGATCCGTACCACCCGAAGCCGCGCTGTCGACCTTGGCCCAACGCAGCTGCACGTTCACCGGTGCACCATTGCTGGCATAGACTGTGATGGCGCCGCCAGAGATCGAGTTGGCGACGAAGTCATCGGCATCATCGGCTGAGACGAAATTGACGTCGGCCAGGGTCGGCGCCGAGGAAGCCTGCGGGTCGGTGAGGCCGAGTGCCGTTTCCAGTGCCGCACTCACGCCCGAGATCGAGAAGCTGGCATGATAGTCCGTGCCCAGCGTCACGTTGAACTGGTTCGTACCATTGAGGCCAACGGTTGCCGACGCCGCCGCGCCGCCGCCGAAGTCGCGCAGTTCGGCCTGCATGTCGTCCAGAACGTTCTGCACGGTGCGCGGGCCGGTAATATCGATGGCAACACCATCGGTCGGCACCGGCGAGGGGCTGGCGTAGAAATTGAACTCGACCGCAATGCCGTTGACGGTGATCGTCATGGTGTCGCCATCGGCAAAGACGGTGGTCGCAAGGTTGGCACCGGCGCCGGCACCGAGGTTGACCGAACCATTGGCGGCGGCCGACGTGGAGCCTGCCGCGAACTGTTCCGATCCCAGCAACTCGCTGTTGTAGACGGTCGACTTGTAATTGGCCGTCTTGGGCAACTGCGGCAGGTTGGACTGGTAGTTGATGGTGGTCGTCACATTGGCCGGCAGGAAGGCATTGGACAATTCGATCACCTCGGGCACGGAGCCCGAAATGTTGCCGGTGGCCGGATCGATGGGCAGCCCCTTGAGGTAGTAGCCAGCGCCGTTGACCAGGAGACCATCCTTGTCGATCTCGAAGTCACCGCGGCGGGTGAAGTAGCTCGAGCCGGCGAATACCGAATTGCCGTCCGACTGGCCAACCTTGGGCTCGACCACGAAGAAGCCATTGGCGTTGAGCGCCACATAGGTCTCGTTCGACGACGTCTGGATATCGCCCTGAATATTGTTGGTGGCGCGCGACTGCGCCAGAACCGCACCCGGCACCTGCGACTTCAGCGGCGCATCGGGAATGAGATCGAGGAAGCTCGTTTCCATTCGCTTGTAGCCGACAGTCTGCGAGTTCGCGATATTGCCCGAAATGTTCTCCAGGGCATGCGACTGCGCCCGCAGGCCGGTCACCGCACTGGAAAGAGCCCCATAGATACCCATCTGTAACTCCGTAATCCCCGTTGCGCCGCAGGGCGCGCTCGGCAACCACGATGCAAAGGCAATGCCAACTGGCTGAGCCCTTGTTTTTCCATAGTTTTTGGCTCCGAAGCAGGCCGAATGCGGCGACAAGGCGGCAATTGAGTCCGAGCTGGCGGCAGTTTTTGCCGATTGCTTGAGATCGGCGCGGGCTTGCTTTAAACGCAACGGGAACAACCCGGGCTGTGTCGGACCCGGCGGAGCGTCGGTTTATGCTGTTTTCCAGTATCGATGAGTTCGTGAAGGCCCCGCGCCGCACCGTGACCGTGTTCGGCATGGCCGGCGTGGGCAAGACACGCCTCTCCAACATGCTGCGCGCCAATCACTGGTTCCACTATTCGGCCGATTACCGCATCGGCACGCGATACATGGGCGAGTTCATCGTCGACAATTTCAAGCGCGAGGCCATGAAGGTGCCCTTCCTGGCGCAACTTTTGCGCACGGACTCGATCTACATCTCGTCCAACATCACCTTCGACAACCTCGACCCGCTCTCGACCTATCTGGGCACGCCCGGCGACCCGGCACGCGGCGGCCTGCCGCTCGAGGAATACCAGCGCCGTCAGGAGCAGCACCGCGTCGCCGAGGTCGCAGCGCTTTGCGACGTTCCCTACTTCATCGAGCGCGCCAAGGCGCTTTACGGTTATGACGATTTCATCGCGGATACGGGCGGATCGCTGATCGAGGTCATAGACCCCGCCAATCCGGAAGACCCCGTGGTCAAGACGCTCGCTGCCAGCACGGCGCTGATCTACATCCGAGGTACGGACAAGGACGCGACAGAACTGGTCAAGCGTTTCAAGAAGTCGCCCAAGCCCATGTATTACAGGCCACATTTCCTTCTCGAGAAGTGGGCCGAGTACAAGCTGATGCACGGCATAATCGAAGATTGCGACGTCGATCCTGCCGGCTTCGGCGCATGGGGCTTCGAAGCTCTGCTGCATGACCGCCTGCCGCGCTACCAGGCGCTGGCCGACAATTTCGGCTATGTGGTTGAGGCATCGGACCTGGCCACCGTGCGCGACGGCGACGAATTCGTCGATCTGGTCGCCTCGGCCATCGAGAAGCGAATGCGCTAGCGCGCGGCGTCCCAGAGACGCCAGCGCGCCGGCTTGAATCGCTTTCTCGTTTTACCCAGCTAAGAGGCTGCCATGCCTATTCGAATTCCCGACAATCTGCCCGCACGAAAGACCCTCGAGGACGAGGGCGTCAATGTGATGGATTCCAGCCGCGCCGCGCGGCAGGACATCCGCCCGCTCGAATTCGGCCTTTTGAACCTGATGCCCAACAAGGAGCGGACGGAAACCCAGTTCGCGCGCCTGATCGGGGCCACGCCGCTGCAGATCAACCTGAGCCTGGTTCGGGTGACCGAGCACCAGTCCAAGAACACGCCTGAGGACTACCTCAACACCTTCTACCAGACCTGGGAGGAGGTGAAGGAGCGCAAGTTCGACGGCTTCATCGTCACCGGCGCGCCGGTCGCCAATCTGCCCTTTGAGCAGGTGCGCTACTGGCCCGAAATGCTCGAAATCATGGAGTGGACCCGCACCAATGTGCACCACACCATGTTCATCTGCTGGGGCGCCCAGGCCGCTCTGCACCATTTCCATGGCGCGCGCCGCTACCGCATGGACAAGAAGGCCTTCGGTGTCTTCCGCCACCAGGTGATCAACAAGCGCTCGCCCTTCCTGCGCGGCATGTCCGACAGCCCGATGATCCCGGTGTCACGCTACAATGACATCGACCGCACCACATTGGGGAGCAACCTCGAAATCCTGATCGACAACCAGGATATCGGCCTTTGCATGCTCGGAGACCGCAACGAGCGCGCCGTCTACTTCCTCAACCATCTGGAATATGACAACCGCTCGCTGGCCGACGAATATGAGCGCGACATCAAGGCGGGTCTCGACACGGCCCCGCCGGTCAACCTCTTCCCCAATGGCGACACCAGCGCCGAACCCGAAAACCGCTGGCGCAGCCATGCGCATCTCCTGTTCCAGAACTGGATCAATGAGATCTACCAGACGACTCCGTTCGAGCTGGAGAAGATCGGGCAGTAGAGCCAACCGCCCCCTCGGGAAGACCTGAGGGGGCCCGCCCCCGATTGCAGCGCGCCTGCCTCTTTGCAAACCGGCCCCCGCTCCCTACCTTGCAGGGACACTTGGGGACAAACCTTGCCGCAGCCGCCGACGACCATCACCGACGAACTGGGCATCGCCCTCTCCAACCTCGCTGACAGCGCCACGGGCCTGCTGACCCCCACATTGCGGCTGGGTGTCACGGGGCTGAGCCGCGCCGGCAAGACCATCTTCATCACTGCGCTCGTGCACAATCTGCTGACGCAGGGCCGCCTGCCCGGCTTTGCACCATTGGCCGATGGCCGCTTCATCGGGGCCAGACTGGCCGAATACCCGGACGCGACCATTCCGCGGTTCGCCTATGAGCAGCACCTGGCGGCGCTGAGCGGCAACCCGCCCGCCTGGCCGGAAAGCACGCGGCGGATTTCGCAATTGCGGCTGGTCCTGAAGTTCCAGTCCACCAAGTGGTGGGCCGGGATGACCGGCCCGGCGACGCTCAATCTCGACATTGTCGACTATCCGGGCGAGTGGCTGCTCGACCTGCCGCTGTTGGGTCTGAGCTTTGCCGAGTGGAGCGCCGAGGCGTTGGAGCGCGCCCGACAGCCGGGTCATGCGGACGAGGCCGGCGACTTCCTCGCCGCACTCGGGAGCATGGATGTCAGCCGGGAGGCCAACGACCTCCTGGCCGAGCAACTGGCATCGAGCTTCACAACCTATCTGCGCCGCAGCCGCGAACATGGCGCCCTCTCGACCCTGCCGCCGGGCCGCTTCCTGCTACCCGGCGAACTCGAAGGCTCTCCGGCGCTTACTTTTGCTCCCCTGCCCCGGCCTGCCGGCACGATCCGCAGGGACAGCCTCTACGCCATGCTGGAAGGCCGCTACGAAGCCTACAAGGCGCAGGTCGTCCGCCCCTTCTTCCGCGACCACTTCGCCCGGCTCGACCGGCAGGTAGTGCTGGTGGATACGCTGCGCGCGCTCAATACCGGCCCGGAGGCGGTCAACGACCTTGAGACGGCCCTGACATCCGTGCTGGCCTGTTTCCGCCAGGGCGAGACCAATCCGCTGCTGCGGCCCTTCGTGCGCAGCATCGATCGCATCCTCTTCGCTGCCACCAAGGCCGACCATGTGCATCACACCAGCCACGACCGGCTGGAGGCCATCCTCAACCGCCTTGTCGCCAATGCCCGCAAGCGGGCCAGCTTTGCCGGGGCGGAGACCAGGTCCATCGCCCTGGCCGGCATCCGCGCCACCAGCGAAGGCACGATCCGCGAGTCGGGCGAGACCCTGCCGACGCTGATCGGCACGCCCCTCAGCGGCGAGGTGCTGGACGGCCAGACCTATGACGGCAAGACCGAAATCGCCTTGTTTCCCGGTGACTTGCCGGAAAGGCCGGATTCACTGTTCGAGGACGGCAACCCGGTGGCGCTCAACTTCCTGCGCTTCACGCCGCCACAAAGGTTGGAGCGCAATGCCTCTGGCGATGTCGTCCTGCCCCACATCCGGCTCGACCGCGCCCTCGACTATCTCATCGGAGACTGGATGGCATGAAGCGCCCGGTAGCCCGCCCCACCGCGCCGACCAACACGCCAGCCGATGCCGTCCGCGCGCCCCGCGCCTTCACGCCGGAGCGGGCCGAAATCGTCGAAGCCGTCTTCGAACCCGAGGCGGAGCCGGACCTGGTTGCGCCGACGCCCCGCCGCATGGGCTGGCTGGGCAGGTTCGCCTGGACCACGGGCGGCATTCTGGTTTCGGCCGGGCTGGGCCTTGCCGCCGACCGGCTGATCCGAGACCTCTTTGCCACCAATGAATGGCTGGGCTGGCTGGGCCTGGGCGTCCTCGGCGCCTTCCTCATCGCGGTCGCGGCGCTCATCATCCGCGAAATGCTGGCCTTGCGGCGTCTTTCCGTGCTCGACGGCGTGCGCCGGGAAGCAGCCAGCGCTCACGCCGGGAACGACCGCAGGCAGGCGGGCGCGGTAGTCGATCATCTTGGCGCCATCTATGCCGGACGGCCGGACCTCGCGCGCGGCCGCGAGAACCTCAATGGCCATCTCGATGGCCTGTTCGACGGCACCGAAGTCATCGCCCTGGCCGAACGCAGCCTCATGGCCCCGCTGGACGCGCGCTCGCGGACCCTGGTGGCGGCCTCGGCGCGGCGGGTGGCGCTGGTGACGGCAGTGTCGCCCCGCGCCCTCATCGACATCGCCTTTGTCATCTATGAGAGCGTGCGCCTCGCGGGGGCGATTGCCGCGCTTTATGGCGCGCGGCCCGGCTTCTTCGGCTTCTGGCGGTTGGCGGGCTCGGTGCTGGCGCATCTGGCCGTCACCGGCGGTCTGGTGCTGACCGATGG
>CAMLKN010000115.1 GCA_946480655.1 uncultured Devosia sp.
TTGATCTTGCTCATCGAATTGCTCCCTTGCAAATACGCATTGCGGCCCTCGGCCTAGTTCGGCCGCCCGTATAGCATCACGCACGAAAAGCGCAAAGACAGGCTGGGCAAGGGGGCTTGCCGGATGGCGGGCAGCTATTTGGCCGGCAGGGTGTCGACGAAGGCCCGGGCCGTGGCGATCCACCCTTCGAGCGCGTCGTCATCCTCGATGGCGTCTCCGGCCACGAAGACGAACCCGCCCATGGTGCGGCCATTCATGACCATGGGTGCGGCGCCGGGCCGTTCGAGGGCCGCCGCCATGCCGTCCTTCCCGACGCGGACCAGCAAGGTGCCGTCCTTGATGGGGCAGACCAGCATGTTGCCTCGATGCATGAAGGCCCGCCCGTTGAACATCTT
The DNA here is from genome assembly GCA_946480655.1 of uncultured Devosia sp. The sequence continues at coordinate 396 of CAMLKN010000115.1, forward strand.
CTTTTCGACCAGGACGAGGTCCGGCGTCAGCGTCCGTATCCGCTCGGAGAGCTCTTCGAGGGCGAGGCTCATCGAGTGCTCTCTCTATATTGTTCGTATTTGGGCAGGTGGTCAGCGATCAGATCCCAAGCCTGATGGCTTCGGGCAAAGATCAATTGGTTGGGCGCGTACCAGTCATTCTGGCCGGCAAAAAGGCCGGCCGGGACGATGCGCAAATCCGGTGCGCGGGATGAGACCCCAAATATGGTCGTCCCGCATTCGGGGCAGAAGTGACGCGTGAAGGTTGCTCCCGAATCGGCTGGACGGACAAAGGTTTTCGTCAAACCGGAGACCTCCGCATCCGCCTGCCGGAACAGCACGATGGACGAGTGGCCGCTGCCCGAGGCCTTCTGGCAATGGAGGCAGGAACACTGGAACATTGAGATGGGCCGGCCCTTGGCATGAAGCGAAACAGCGCCGCAGTCGCAGGTCGCCGCAAGGTCCAGGTCGGGCATCGGTGTCTTGGTCATGGACCGAGGCTGGCACGCGCCTTGCCGCTCGGCAAGCCTTCGCTTGCCAAGGACCCGATCTGGCGCAAGAGTGCCGCGCCGGCCGAGGAGTGAGAATGGCGCTGCGTCCCGATTATCCGCTCATGACAGAACGCCTGCGCCTGCGCCCGTTCACCCGCGGGGATGTCGACGCCGTGTTGGCCTATCGGGGACGCGAAGACGTTGCCCGTTACCTTTTCGACCCTCCTCTGAGTCGCGACGAATGTGCCCAGGCCATCCAGCAGCGCACAGCCCAGACCAGCTTCGTCGAGGAGGGCGACCGCATCGTTCTGGCGGTGGAGACGATCGAAGGCGAGACGCTCATCGGCGAGGTTTCGCTGATCTGGCGATCGGCCGAGGCGCGGCAGGGAGAGCTGGGCTGGATATTCCACCCGGACTTCCACGGGCGAGGCTATGCCACCGAGGCAACCAACGCTCTCCTCGACCTGGGATTCGGGCCGGCCGACCTGCATCGCATCTATGCCCGCTGCGACGCCCGCAACGAGCCCTCCTGGCGCTTGATGGAGCGACTGGGGATGCGGCGCGAGGCGCATTTTCGTCAGCACGGCTTGTTCAAGGGCGCGTGGGACGAAGAGTTCTATTACGCCATTCTGCGCGACGAGTGGCTCTCGCGACGGCATTGAGGTTGATCTGCGTCAACGAGCGGTCAAATTGGCACGATATTCTCCTCCCTGTCAGGAACCAGAAGCCCCATCCGCCGTTGCGGATGGGTGCCTGTGGAACGTTGCGGAGGAAGCTGGCCATGTCGTCCTTGCGTCTACCTATCGAAACCGCGTCTCTCCTTCTCAGGCCCTTCGAACGCGGTGATATAGACGCAGTCCGGCGCTATCATCTGCTTCCTTCGGTTCAGCGCTATGTCGATCGCCCCACCCGCTACGACGAAGACGTCGCCGCCGCCGTCGCCACCATGCGCCGGCAGGTCGAATTGCACCGGCCCGGAGATACGCTCACCTTGGCCGTCGTGCGCAAGGGCGATCGCGCTCTCGTCGGCCAAGTCAGCCTCAAATGGTCCGATGCAACGGCCGGGCAGGGGGAGCTACGGTTCGCCATCGACCCAGCGGAAAGCGGCAAGGGCTACTTGACGGAGGCCCTGTCGGCCCTGATCGACCTCGCCTTCGATCACTTCCACATCCATCGGCTGATGGTGCGCTGCGACGGGCGGAGCCACCATTCGATCAAGCTCATGCAGAAGCTGGGCCTGCGGCTCGAAGCGCATTATCGCGAGCATGCCCTGTTCCAGGGCGAGTGGGACGAGGAGCTGCACTTTGCCATTCTCGACCGGGAATGGCGGCCCAATGCCAAGGTTCTCGAAATGCCCATGCGTGGGCGCGTCGCCTGATTTGCGCGGCCAGCGCAATTGAGCTATGTCGCCGCCATTGTTCCCGGATTGGCGGCACATGGCAGGCACCGACAGCTCACTTCCCATCACTCTCGCGCCCACCCCGGCAATCATCCTTTGCGAGCCGCAACTGGGTGAGAATATCGGGGCGGCGGCGCGCGCCATGGCCAATTTCGGCCTGTGGGACCTGCGCCTGGTTCGGCCCCGCGATGGCTGGCCCAATGAGAAGGCCGTCGCCGCCGCGTCGCGCGCCGACCATGTGCTGGAGCGTGTCCGCGTCTTTGAAACGCTCGAAGAGGCAATGGGTGACCTGACGCTGGTCTATGCCACCACCGCCCGCTCGCGCGACATGCAGAAGGAGGTCTATGGCCCGGAGGAAGCCTCCGTCGCCATGGCCGGCCACATTGCCGGCGGGCAGAAGGCGGGCCTGCTGTTCGGGCGTGAGCGGTGGGGCCTCCTCAACGACGAGGTCGCCATGGCCGATGCGATCGTGACCCTGCCGGTCGAGGCCGCCTTCGCCTCGCTCAACATCGCCCAGGCCGTGCTGCTGATGGCCTATGAGTGGCGCCGGACCAGCGAGGCGGGCAGGGCGCTGCCATTTGGCGACAATCTCGCCGAGGCCGCGCCACGCAGCGAACTGGTCGGCCTCTTCGAGCACCTGGAAAGCGTCCTCGACCAGACCGGCTTCTTCACCACGCCGGACAAGCGCCCGAGCATGGTCAACAACCTGCGCACCGCGCTCACCCGCGGCCGGTTCACCAGCCAGGAAATCCGCACCCTGCGCGGGGTCATTTCTTCCATCGACCGGCGGCACGAGCGACCCAATCCCAATCGGATGAAGAAGGCGGAGGACACTGGGGTCAAGGAGTAGCGCAGCCTTCCCCGATGGCGCCCCACCGACGGTGCCGTCCTCGGGGCTGACCCGAGGACCACCTTCAGTCGGCGCAGGTGGAGAGTGGCCCTCGGATCAAGTCCGAGGGCGGCTTGGCGATTGGCGGCCAAACCGCGCCGAAAACGGACACACTCTCCCTTTGACCCTTCATCGCCAAAATGCGATGAGCGGGCATCATGAGCGCACACGCCCCATCCGAGCCCAACAAGCTCGCCTTCAGCTATCCCGGTTTCCGCTTTTTCTGGCTCACCACGCTGCTGGTCAGCTTTGCGGTCCAGATCATGTCGGTGTCGATTGCCTGGCAGATCTACGACGTCACCGGCAATGCGTTTCTGTTGGGGCTGGTGGGGCTCTGCCTGTTCCTGCCGGCGCTGCTGCTGATCCTGGGCACGGGGCTCGCGGCGGACCGCTTCAACCGGCGCGGCATCATGGCAATCTGCCTTACAGTGGAGCTGGGCTGTGCCTTGGGGTTCCTGGCGCTGGTCAATGTCCAGGCGCACGAGGTCTGGCCGATCTTTGTCATTCTCATTGTATTGGGGACGGCGCGGGCCTTCTGGGGGCCGGCGGCACAGTCGCTGGCGCCCAACCTGGTGCCGACCGAGGCGCTCAGCAATGCCATCACGGTCAACGCCTCGGCCTGGCAGTTCGCCGCTATCACCGGCCCGGCGGTTGGCGGTCTGCTTTACGGCATTTCACCCAGCTTTGCCTTCGGCACCGGCGCCGCGCTGCTGGTCTGCGCCGTGGTGACCGTGCTGCTGATCCCCAAGCCTGAGAGGCGCGAGTCACACCAGGCGACCAGTCTCGAAACGATGTTCGGCGGCTTCCGCTACATTTTTGCCAACAAGGTCGTTCTGGGCGCCATTTCGCTCGACATGTTCGCCGTGCTGATGGGCGGGGCGGTGGCGCTGCTGCCGGTCTATACCAAGGACATCCTGCATGCGGGGCCGGTCGAACTGGGGCTGCTGCGCGCCGCGCCGGGTGTCGGTGCCATCGCCATGGCGCTGTTCCTGACGCGCTTTCCGGTCCGCGACCATGCGGGCAAGATCCTCTTCCTGTTCGTCGGTCTCTTCGGCGCCTTCACGGTGATCTTCGGTTTTTCAACGACGGTCTGGCTCTCGATTCCCGCCCTGGCACTGGTGGGAGCCTCCGACATGGTCAGCGTCACCATCCGCGAGACCATCATGCAGCTCTGGACGCCCGAGGAGGTGCGCGGCCGCGTCAATGCGGTCAATTCGGTCTTCATCGGCGCGTCCAACGAATTGGGCGAGTTCCGCGCCGGGACAGTGGCCCACTTGATCGGCCCGGTGCCGGCCGTGGTCATTGGCGGGTTCGGCGCCATGGCAGTTGCCGTGATCTGGAGCCGCCTCTTCCCGCAATTGCGTGAGCAGCGGACGCTGGACAAGAAGATGGCCTGACCATCCGGCCGGATGATCGGCGATCTCTTGACCATCGTCAAAACACCCTTTCGTCCACCCTTCACACTCCGTTCGTACCGCCAACCGGAGGCCATGCGGTTTCTGGACCGGTGCGGATTGTTGAGGAGGATGCGGTGTCAAAGACGATGACGGCACTGGCCGGCGTTCTGCTGTTTCTGGGCGCCAGCTCGGCGGGATACGCCCAAGACAATCAGATCGGGGCCGACGCCTATACGGCGGCCTGCGCGGTCTGCCACGGCTCGGACGGAAAGGGCGCTGGCGAATTCGCCGACGTGCTGACCGTGGCGCCACCGGACCTGACCGTACTCAAGGCCCAGAACGATGATGTCTTTCCCTATCTGGACGTGTTTCAGATCGTGGATGGCCGTACGACGCTGCGTGCGCATGGCACGTCGGCAATGCCGATATGGGGGGACACGTTCAAGCGGGAAATCGGCGACGATGCCGGCCCATTCGGATCCGAACTGCTTGTGCGTGCCCGGATCGTGGCGCTGGTCGACTACATCGAGTCGATCCAGGAATAGTCGTTGCGATGAAGGGCGCGCCTGCCTGCGTGCCCTTCTTCCTTGACTCCCCCGCGCGTCCCCTCTATGACGCGCCCACCTATTCCGGCCAACCGGCCCATAGGCGCACCCGGGATTCTCTATTGGGAGTCTGTCGGTCCTGTCGCAAGGCAGGGCAGAGGAGGGCGCGATCCATGTCAACAGGCGCATGGCTTGCGAAAGGCTTCGGCCTTTCCCGGTCACGCCCGAACCAAAGGATACGCGATGTCGAAGCGTCATTCCGTAAAGTACAAGATTGACCGCCGTCTTGGCGAAAACATCTGGGGCCGTCCCAAGTCCCCGCTGAACGCTCGTGCCTATGGCCCCGGCCAGCACGGCCAGCGCCGCAAGGGCAAGCTGTCGGACTATGGTCTGCAGCTGCGCGCCAAGCAGAAGCTCAAGGGCTACTATGGCTCGATCACCGAGAAGGGCTTCCGCCGTCTCTATGACGAAGCCAACCGCCGCAAGGGCGACACCGGCGAGAACCTGATCGGCCTGCTCGAATCGCGCCTGGACGCAATCGTCTACCGCGCCAAGTTCGTGCCGACCGTGTTCGCTGCCCGCCAGTTCGTCAGCCACGGCCACATCCTGGTCAACGGCAAGCGCGTCAACATCCCGTCCTACCAGGTCAAGGTCGGCGACAAGATCGAAGTGCGCGAGCGCTCCAAGCAGCTCACCGTCGTTCTCGAAGCCGTCCAGCTCGCCGAGCGTGACGTTCCGGACTATGTGGAAGTCGACCACAACAAGATGACCGCCACCTTCGCCCGCGTCCCGACCCTCTCGGACGTGCCGTACCCGGTCCAGATGGAACCGAACCTGGTCGTCGAATTCTACTCGCGTTAATCGCGACAGAAGACCAAGGAATTGGAAAGGGCCGCTCCTCGGAGCGGCCCTTTTGTTTTGAGCGGTTTGTCTCTATTTTGGAGAGGCTATGGAGGTGAGGTTTTGCCCATGAATGAAAAGCTCAGCATCTCCCTTCCTTCGGAACTGGTTGCTCTCATCAAGGAACAGGTTGAATCGGGCCGCTACGCCTCGACCAGCGATATGCTGCAGCAGGCAGTGGAAGCCTTCATCGGTCAGGACCAACGCGACTCTGAGCTCGACCTCGAGTTCATGCGCATGCGGACGCGGCAATCATTGGAAGACCCCCGACCTTCCGTTCCCTTGAAGGAGGGTATGGCCAGGCTGCGCATGCGGCTCGCAAATCTCTATAATAACGATTGATGCGCCGGCTTCCGGTCCGCATCTCGGAGTCAGCCATCGACGACCTTTGGCAGATAGGTCGGTTCCTACATCAGAATGGTGCAGGCCGCTCAGTCATCGACCGATTTGTCGAGCGGATCGAGCAGAAGTGCCATTCCATCGGCGATGCGCCAGAAGGTTATCCGCTTCGCGAAGACATCGGTCCCGGTCTGCGCGCCGTGCCGTTCGAGCATTCTGCGCTGATCACCTACCGGCTCGCGCAAGACGCCGTTGAAATCGTCAATGTCTTCTATGGCGGCCGGGACTACGGCGCCGCACCCGGCCCGAAGAAATAGGCCGCTCCGAAAAGCGGCCTATTGAGTTTTCAGCCGTCAGATCGTGGCTGCCCCGCCGAGCTCTTCCTTGATTGGCTCCTGGTCGTGCGGGATGAAGCTCTCGAATTTCTTGAGGCGCATGTGGATGGACTGGAGTTCCACGATCGTGGTCCAGGCGCGCGCGAAGAACTGGAACGAGCTGGCCACCTGACCGAAGGCCTGTTGCACCTGTTGGTAGATGCCGAGCGTGATCGTGCCAGCCAGGATGGACGGCGAGAGCGCCAGCAGGGGCACATAGCCGGCCACCTGCAGGTAGGCGTATCGGGCCAGGTTGAAGTAGGTGTAGTGGAAATAGAGGCGGAAGTAGTTCTTCTGCACAT
>CAMLKN010000116.1 GCA_946480655.1 uncultured Devosia sp.
CTGGACAAGCTGGTGAATGTGCTGAAGGCGGCGGGGGAAGATACCCGGCTGCGCCTGCTCGCGCTTCTCGCCGACGGCGACCATTCGGTCAAGGACCTGACCGAAATCCTCGACCAGAGCCAGCCGCGTGTGTCGCGGCATTTGAAGCTGCTCGCCGATGCGGGCCTCGTCCAACGCCATGCCGAGGGCGCCTGGGCTTACTATCGCCTCGCGCCGGACGGGCAGGGGGCCGAACTGGCGCGCTGGCTGACGGCGCGGGTCGATCCGAACGATCCCGACCGCAAGCGCGACCGGGCGCGGCAGGCCGAAGCGCGGGCCGAGCAGCAGGCCATTGCCGCCGACTATTTCGCCAAGGTCGCCGATAGCTGGGACCTGTTGAAGACCCTGCATGTCCCCGAAGCGGCCGTCGAGGCCGCCGTGCTGGCGGAACTGGGTGGCCGGACGGTTGACCTGCTGGTGGATCTTGGCACGGGGACGGGGCGCATGCTCGAAGTCCTGGCACCCGCCTACAGGCGCGGCGTCGGCGTGGATTCGAGCCGGGAAATGCTTGCCGTGGCGCGGTCGCGCCTTGCCGCCGCCGGCGTGACCCATGCACAGGTGCGGCTGGGTGACATTGGCGCGCTCGATCCGGCCATCGGCCCCGCCGATGTCATCGTGATCCACCAGGTGCTGCATTATTTCGACGACCCGGGCCGAATGCTGGCGCAGGCTCGGCGCCTGCTCAAACCTGGCGGGGAAATCCTCATTGTGGATTTCGCCCCGCATGACCTCGAATTCCTGCGGAGCGAGCATGCACACAGACGGCTCGGCCTGTCGCGGGAGCAGATGAAGGACTGGGCTGGCATGGCGGGGCTCGATGTGCTCGCCATGCGCGAATTCCCAAGCGACAACAAGGATCGCGGGCTGACGGTCTGCCTCTGGCACCTCGGCGACCGCAACAGGACGGACTAGACCATGCTCGATGACAATCTGCGCGCCAGCCGGAAGACCGCCGACCAGCGGCCGCCGCTGCAAATCTCCTTCGAATTTTTCCCGCCCAAGACCGACGTCATGGAAGAGCGGTTCTGGGACAGCATTGCCAAGCTGGCGCCGCTGAGCCCGCGCTTCGTTTCGGTGACCTATGGCGCCGGCGGTTCGACGCGCGAACGCACGCTGCGCATGGTGAGCCGCATCACCAATGACACGGGCGTGCCCGCCGCTGCCCACCTCACCTGCGTGGGCGCGACGCGGCATGAGGTCGACGAAGTGGTGCGCGGCTACAAGGCCGCCGGCGTCAACAAGATCGTTGCCCTGCGCGGGGACCCGCCGGAAGGCGTCGGCCAGCCTTTCACGCCGCATCCCGACGGCTATCAGAATGCCGCTGATCTCGTGGCCGGTATCCGCAAGATCGGCGACTTCGATATTTCCGTTGCGGCCTATCCGGAGAAGCACCCGCAGAGCGCCGACTGGCAGGCCGATATCGACAATCTCAAGCGCAAGATCGACGCCGGCGCCGACCGCGCCATCACCCAGATGTTCTTCTCGAACACCGATTACCTGCGCTATGTCGAGCGGGCGCGGAAGGCGGGCGTCACCGCGCCGATCGTGCCGGGCATCCAGCCGATCCATTCCTTCAAGCAGATTTCCGGCTTCGCCGCGCGCTGCGGCGCCTCGATACCCGGCTGGCTGGCCGAGCGCTTCGACGGCCTGGACGACGATCCGGAAACGCACGCGCTGGTGGCGGCGGCTGTGGCGGCGGAACAGGTCACCGAGCTCCTCGATGAAGGCGTCACCGAGTTCCACTTCTATACGCTCAATCGTTCCAACCTGGTCCTGGCGCTGGCCCGGCTGCTGGGCCGCCGCCCCTGACGCCGGTCCCGTTCAGGATCGGTTCATGTTGGGGCCCGGAAAATGACAGTCCGGGCCCTTTCATATTGTGGCCACGAAAAAAGGCGATGTCCCGGCCTTCGGGCGGAGCATGTTGGAAGTCTCGTTGAATGCCGATTGATCGCCGTATCACCAATGGTCTGGCCTGGGCCGGAGCCCTTGTCGTCGTTGCCATTCCCGCCGCCGATGCGGCCCTGCGCCAGTTCGAGCCCCGGTCTGCACCGCAAGTCGCGGTGATCGAGGAGCAGGCGGAAACGCCGGCGCTGCCGACGCCTGCCAGCCAGCGCCCGGCGCCGGTCGTGGCTTCGGTTGAAACTGCTGTTGCTCCTCGAGCGCCTGCGGCCGTTGCGGAAGCTGAAGAGAAGCCTGCCGCGGAGCCTGCAGCTGTGTCCGATCCGGTGACCACCGCCACGGCACAGCCCGGCGCTGCTTCCGGCGATGCTGTCGACGACTTTCTCAAATCCGGCCGGCCGCTGCCCAGCTACATCAGTGGCGGCGGCGATGACGCGCCTGCCGCAGTGGCATCGGTCGATCCGGCACCCCGTGTCCAGCCTGCCGCGACTGCCAAGCCAGCCACCACTGCACCGGCGCCGGAGCAGGTTGCTTCAGTGCCGCGCACCCGAATCGTCACCTTTCCAACCCCGGTTTCCGAGCGCCCGGCTTCGGTGCCCAGGACCCAGGTCGCTGCGCAGCCGCCTCTTGTGATCGAAACCGAGCCGCCCGTCATTGTCGGGAACGAGACGCCGGTGATCACCGCATCCGATCTCGAGGACTGGGAAAGCGGTCCGCTTTCGGAGTTTCTCGCCCGTCGCCAGGCCCAGGCCGGCGCAGGTGAGCCGCCGGCGGATTATGATGCTGATGGCTTCTTCCTGGACGAGGGGCCCAATTCAAGTGCGCGTGTGTGGCGCTTCCCCCGCGCCTATGAGGGCGATTACTATCCGTTTGAGTAGCCGGCAGGTCGGCTATGCCTCGGGGGCAATGGACCCCGGCCAGCGAAGCGGATAGGTCTTATGACCCAGCGGGGAAATGAAGGCGTCAAAATGCTGTGTTGCGTCCGCAAGCGCGAGGACAATCGCGATGTCTGGCAAAAGCTGGCCCAGTTCCTGGGCTCGTTCTCCCAGCGCACGGGCATGGCCGGGCATGTCGCCAATATCCTCGATCCAGATACCTGGCTGCCCGGCGGGCGCGAGGCGGCCTTCACGCTCGCGCTGATTGCGCTCTCCGCCAAGATGGCGGTCGCCGATGGTGCGGTCACGGCTTCGGAAGTCCGCGCCTTCAACGCCACGGTCGAGATTGCCAAGGGCAGCGAGCCGCAGGTGGAGCGCCTGTTCAACCTCGCCAAGCAGGATGTGGCTGGTTTCGACGCCTATGCCCGCAAGGTGGCGCGGTTCTTCGCCGATACGCCCGATACGCTCGAACATGTGCTCGACAGCCTGTTCTTCATCGCCACGGCCGATGGGCTCGTGCACGAGGCCGAGATCGATTACCTGCGCGAAGTGAGCGTCATCTTCGGCTTCGACGAGGCGCGTTTCGAACAGATCGCGGCCCAGCATGTGATGCTGGGTACCGATGTCGATCCCTATACGGTGCTGGGCCTCAGCCATGATGCCCCGCCCGAAGAAGTGCGTCGCGTCTATCGCCTGCTGGTCGCCGAGCATCATCCGGACCGGCTGATCGCCAAGGGCGTGCCGGAGGATCTGATCGATGTGGCCACGGCCCGGATGTCGGCGATCAATCTGGCCTACCAGGCCATTACCAAGCCGCGTCCGCAGCCGCTGCTGACTTGACGGCAACCACTTCCTCCCTCACATAAGCCGCGCCAGTTGACCGGGTGACCGCTGGCAGGTGGGTAACTGCCTGCCGGAGGAAAGTCCGGGCTCCATCGAAACACGGTGACGGCGAGAAGCCGCCGGGGGCGACCCCAGGGAAAGTGCCACAGAAAGCAAACCGCCCGTCTTCGGACAGGTAAGGGTGAAAGGGTGCGGTAAGAGCGCACCGGGCGTCTGGCGACAGAGGCCGCACGGTAAACCCCACCGGGAGCAAGACCAAATAGGGATGACGCGGGCTTCGGCCCAGCCTGTTTCGAGGCCATGTCGTCCGGGTTGGTTGCACGAGCGCGCTGGCAACAGCCGCCTCAGATGAATGGTCACCACGTCGCGGCAACGCGGCCCTACAGAACCCGGCTTACAGGTCAACTGGCATTGACCTTTCTGACTTTCCGTTTCCTGACAGCAGTTTAATGATCCGGCAAGCAATGGAAACGCCGCGGCAATGCTGGCGCAATGTGGCAGGTGGCAAGCTCCTTCCCGTAACCTCAACACGGAGCTTCTCCCATGAAAAAGATCATTGCCTCCCTTCTCGCCCTGACCCTGGTCGCCGGTGTCGCGGCTCCTGCCTTTGCAGCGCAAGTCGACTGCAAGTACCGCGATGCGGCGCTTTGCGGCGGCGTCGCCAAGTCGCTGGTCGATACCACCACCGAAGACGAGTGATCCGAGGCGGTCATTTCCACCAGCGTAGCGCCCCTGAAGCCCTGCTTCGGGGGCAGCGTCGTTTTGGGCACTTGATCATGACGGAGGTGGCCGTTACACCCGCGGCCTTCTTCCGCCGCCTTTCCGGCGGGCACACGCTAGTTGGAGTTTGGCGCGATGCCCCTGGCCACCCCCTATTACCTCATTGACGAGACCGCGCTGGCGCGGAACCTCGATATCGTGGACCGGCTGCGCGCCGCGTCGGGCGCAAAGTGCCTGCTGGCGCTCAAGTGCTTTGCCACCTGGTCGACCTTTGAGCAAATTGCGCCGCATATGGATGGCACGACATCCTCCTCGCTCAACGAACTCAAGCTGGGCCGCGAAAAGTTCGGTGGCGAGACTCATGCGTATTCCGTGGCATGGTCCGACAGCGAGATCGACGAGGCCATCGCCAATGCCGACAAGGTGATCTTCAACTCGGTCAGCCAGCTCGAGCGTTTCGGCGACAAGGCCGCGCACCTGCCCATTGGCCTGCGGGTCAATCCGGGCGTGAGCCATTCGCATTTCGACCTGGCCGATCCCGCGCGGCAATATAGCCGCCTGGGAGAAAGCGACCGGAAAAGGGTTGAAGCGGCGATGGGTCGGGTTTCCGGGTTCATGCTGCACTGCAATTGCGAGAACGATAGCGTCCAGGCTTTGTCTACACTGCTCGACAGCATCGAGGATAAGATTGGCGACCTGCTGGCCCGGCTCGACTGGGTGAGCCTGGGGGGCGGCATCCACTTCACCAAGCCCGGCTATGACCTCGACGGACTTGCGATGCGCCTCAAGGCGTTCTCCGAAAAATTCGGCGTCCAGGTCTATCTCGAGCCCGGCGATACCGTGGTCACCGATACGACGACCCTGGAGGTCACGGTCCTCGACATCGTAGAGAACGGCATGCCAGTGGCCATTGTCGACAGCGCGGTCGAGGCCCACATGCTCGATCTTCTCGTTTATCGCGAGAGCGGATCGGTGGCGCCCGATGCCGGGCCGTATCGGTATCAGGTTGCCGGCAAATCCTGCCTTGCCGGCGACGTGTTCGGAACGTTCAATTTCCCCAAACCGCTGGCGGTCGGCGACCGTATCTCCCTGTTGAATGCCGGCGGATACACCATGGTGAAGAAAAACTGGTTCAACGGCGTGGCGATGCCGTCTATAGCCATTCGCAGGAAAAGCGGCGCAGTCGAACTTGTGAAAAGCTTCGGTTACGCCGACTATGTCGCCAGTCTGTCATAGTGGCAGGCTGATCCCCAGCACTTGAAAAAGGTGTTTCGTGCCAATTGAAAAAGAATATCCTCATCATCGGCGCCGGAGGTGTCGCGCAGGTCGCTGCCTATAAGGCAGCAATGCACAACGATGTGCTCGGAGACATTCACATTGCCTCCCGCACGATTGCCAAATGCGAGGCGCTGGTCGCCGGTATTCTGGCAAAGAAGGCGCTCAAGCGCCCGGGCATCCTGGCTGCCCACCAGCTCGACGCGATGGACATCGAGGCCACCAAGGCCCTCATTCGCCGCACCAAGAGCCAGATCGTCCTCAATGCCGGATCGGCCTTCCTCAACATGAGCGTGCTGCGCGCCTGCATGGATACGGGGGCCGCCTATATCGACACGGCCATTCACGAAGACCCTGCCAAGGTGTGCGAGACGCCCCCCTGGTATGGGAACTATGAGTGGAAGCACCGGGACGAATGCGAGCGCAAGGGCGTCACCGCCATTCTGGGCGCGGGCTTCGATCCGGGCGTGGTCAATGCCTATGCGGCGCTGGCGGCGAACGCCTATTTCGACCGTGTCGACAGCATTGACATCATCGATGTCAACGCCGGCAGCCATGGCCGCTATTTCGCGACCAATTTCGATCCCGAGATCAATTTCCGCGAATTCACCGGGACGGTGTGGAGCTGGCAGCAGAGCCAGTGGACGGCGAACAGGATGTTCGAGGTCAAGCGCACCGACGACCTGCCGGTGGTCGGCACGCACACAACCTATCTCACCGGCCATGACGAGGTGCACTCGCTGTCGGCCAATCTCGACGTGCCCGATATCCGCTTCTGGATGGGCTTTGGCGAGCATTACATCAACGTCTTCACCGTGCTCAACAATCTGGGCCTGCTCTCGGAAAAGCCGGTGGTGACAGCCGAGGGACTGGAAGTGGTGCCGCTCAAGGTGGTGAAGGCCGTGCTGCCCGACCCGATGTCGCTGGCGCCGGACTATACCGGCAAGACCTTTATCGGCGACCTGGTCAAGGGTGTGCGCAACGGGGTCGAGACCGAGTTGCTGGTCTATAACGTGGCCGACCACCAAGAGGCCTTTGCCGAGACCAACAGCCAGGCGATCTCCTATACGGCCGGCGTGCCGGCCATTGCCGCGGCCATGCTGATTGCCAAGGGCGATTGGGATTGCCACCGCATGGCCAATGTCGAGGAACTGCCGCCCGTGCCCTTCATCGACCTGCTTGGCAGGATCGGTCTTGCCACCCGCATCCGCGACGACAGGGGGGACCGCGCCTTCGACCCGGCTGAGTTCGGGCCGCGCGCGGTGAGCGAAACGGCCCGCAAGCGCGGCGCCTGAAGCAGAACTGAAGCGGCCGGGCAATCCCCGGCCGTTTTGCTCTTCCGGCAGTTGTTTGAAGATCGTTCTGCGGACCCAAGGCATGCAAATGCATCGCCC